>CAYFUP010000102.1:0-11901 GCA_964346235.1 uncultured Bacteroidales bacterium
TAAGTGTTAATCACATACGCGCATGATCAAAAAGGAGGTTCCATATGACCTTATAAAAAGTAATTTTGAACATATGAATAAGGTTTTACAACAAGTTCTTTGACATATTGTATTTAACACACAAAATTAACCAAAGCAAAGGAGCAGGAATGAGAAAATTACTTACATCAAATCCGCTTTATTGGCATAATTCATACCTTTGCCTGAAAGATTGGTGTAAAAATAGTTCTCATGAACCGGTATTTTGTCGAATTGGCCTTTAATGGAAAAAATTATCATGGCTGGCAGATTCAGCCAAATGCCATAACGGTGCAGCAATCCATTGAAGATGCATTATCAACCCTTTTGCAAGAAAAAATAATGGTCACAGGAGCAGGCAGGACAGATACAGGAGTCCATGCTTCTTACTTCGTGGCCCACTTTGACAGCAACAGGGGAATAAGTAATAAAAATCTGGTTTTCAGGTTAAACCGGTTTTTGCCGCATGATATTGCCATCTTTAATATTTATCCGGTACCATCCGAAAGACATGCCCGATTCGATGCAAACTCCAGAACATATCAATATAAAATAACCCGGATAAAAGATCCTTTTTATTATGATTTTGCCCATTACTTGTTTGGGCATCTTGATATAATAAAAATGAACAAAGCTGCATCAGTATTGTATGATTATATCGATTACACCAGTTTTAGTAAATTGCATACAGACGTAAAAACAAATAATTGTGTGATTAAAAAAGCCGTCTTTGAAGAAAAAGATCATCTGTTGATATTTACCATAACAGCTGACCGATTTTTAAGAAACATGATCAGGGCAATTGTTGGAACATTATTTGAAGTAGGTCATAATAAATTATCCATGAGTGATTTCCGAAAAATCATAGAATCAAAAGACCGTTCCAAAGCCGGACCATCCGCGCCGGCCAAAGGGTTATACCTGACACATGTCGGGTATCCATTCAACTTCAGGTGAGTCAACCTGAATAAAAATCATTCATTCCGGCAGCACATTAAAACATCAATCTGAATAAAATGTCAGGTTGATGAATAAATCATTATGATTTTAAAAATGAATCGACGATTATATGACATTAATATCATATCACATTAACATAAACAAGAACGATTAAAAAAATTCAAACCAAAACCAAAAATTATGAAGGATCAGAAAACCATCAGAAAACCAAAAGACATCAAGCATACTGACCACTATAAAGAACAGTATATTGAAGATTTCGTGGATAAGTGGGATGATTTAATTAACTGGGATGCCAGGGCAGAAAGTGAAGGCAACTTTTTTATTCAGGAATTGAAAAAAAGAGGTGCAAAAAAAATACTGGATGTGGCAACCGGCACCGGCTTTAACTCCGTCCAACTTTTGAAAAACGGATTTGATGTACACAGCGCAGACGGAAGTCAGCATATGCTCAACAAAGCTTTTGATAATGCAAAACAATACGGGTATGTACTAAGGACTATCCATGCTGACTGGAGGTGGCTTAATAAAGACGTTCATGAAGATTATGACGCCATCATTTGTCTGGGTAATTCTTTTACTCATTTATTCAATGAAAAGGATCGCCGTAAGGCTTTGGCCGAGTTCTATTCCGTGTTAAAACACGATGGAATCCTGATGCTCGACCAAAGAAATTATGACTCCATGCTGAAGAATGGGTTCAGTTCCAAACATAAATATTATTATGCCGGGGAAAAAGTGAGCGCAGAACCAGAGCAACTCGACGAAGAGCTGGCCATATTCAAATATTCTTTTCATGACGGATCTGTATTTCATTTAAACATGTTCCCGTTACAGGAAAACTATACCCGCCGCCTGTTCAAAGAAGTAGGTTTTCAGCAGGTGACGACTTACGGTGATTTTAATGAAAAATATGATCCGGACAAAGCAGACTTCTTGCTTCACATTGCTGAAAAAAGATACCCCAATGAATTGAAATAACATGCATCTGATTTAAGAGTCTGATTATAAATACATTATTTCTTGAACAAAAATTTTAAGATAGAAAACAATTGATAATTAGAGGCACTAAGAAAACTAACAAGTTATTCTAAAGTGGTTTTAAGAAACCTTAAAAATCCTAAGAAGATGAATCAATATTCAATTATTCCTTTGGAAAAAGCCAGAAACAAAAGATACCAGGAGAACTGGAAAGAATATAAAACCAAAAAGCCCAAATTATTGGGGAATAAAATCTTTATAAACTATCCCCTGAATGAACTGATGGATTATATTGACTGGACTCCGTTTTTTCATGGCTGGGGATTAAAAGGAAAGTATCCCCAGATTTTTGAAAAAGAAAAGGTAGGTAAAGAAGCCATTCGACTCTTCGAAGAAGCCAATGAAATGCTGAACCTTATAATTAAAGAGAACTTAACTTTTGCCAAAGGAATAATTGGAATTTTTCCGGCCAATACAAGTGGCGATGACATCATTATCTATGAAGATGAGTCCAGGAACAAAGAAAAAATGACTATTCCGATGCTACGCCAGCAGATGCAGCGTAAAAACCCCCATTTTCTTGCCTTAAGTGATTTCATCATCCCGGAAGAATGTGATAAGAAAGATTACATTGGCATGTTTGCGGTGAGTTCAGGTTTTAATGCCCAGGCTTATCTGGACAAGTTGAATAAGGAAAAAGACAGTTATAATGCCGTAATGTTCAGATTATTACTTGACAGGTTAACAGAAGCTTTTGCTGAAAAGCTTCATGAAGGAGTCAGAAAAGAATACTGGGGATATCAACCGGAGGAAAACCTTTCCAATGAAGAGCTAATCTCAGAAAATTATATAGGAATCAGGCCTGCACCAGGTTACCCTGCGTGTCCGGATCATTCCCTTAAAACATATATCTTTGATTTATTGGAGGTTGAAAAGAATATCGGCATTAAGCTGAGCAAATCGTTTGTGATGAATCCTGTCAGTTCCATTACCGGTTTTTATATTGCTCATCCGGCTTCAGAATATTTTGGAATTGGAAAAATCAACAAAGATCAGGTGGAAGATTACTCCAGAAGAAAAAACCAGGATAGTGAAGAAATTGAGAAGCTTTTACATACCAACATTGCCTAAAGCACAAATTAATTCTAAATCTTTTCATTTTCGTTTATTTCTTTCAGGCAATAAAAGCAAAGGCAATCGTTATAATGCTTTGCAATAAGCTCACTGGCGCTTTTTGACAAATTTACTTTTGCACACTGGCAGTTGAGGATATCATCAGGTTTACATTCAAATATTCTGCCGCAGCGCGGACATTCTTTCCGGATACTCATAAAATGGATTTTAATAAAATGAACTCAACTCAAGGTAGTGGCTACTGCTTCAGCTTCCTCAAGCAGTAATCAGCATATTTCCTTTTTCAAGGCTTCTTCTGATAATCAAGAAGTCTGCTCTTACAACACATTGCGAATCTATAGAATCAAACAGGTTTTTGCAAACCGCTATTAAGAACGTTTATAAATAGAGAAATTGTTAATACAATAACAATTAATACTTCCTACATGAGGGCGGATGTTTAGACAGAAAAAGAGATCCTCCGGTTTATAAAAATCCTTTAAATACCAGTTTAATTTGGATTATTCAATTAAGATTGCCATATTTGCAATCCACTGAAACAATTGACCCATTCAAAATGACCATCATTCTGGCTTTTTGAATGAGGTTTTCTAATGCCTGACTTGGTAATGAACAGACTGTCATTACATATACCTGAAACACTGAAGGCCTTTTTAAGGAGCCTTTGTAAAGGTATTATCTGAGGAATTCAAGCATTATAAATACATAATTATATATTTTGATAATTCTTTAAATAAGGAGAAAAATTATGAGTATTGATTTAGGTAAAATTTCAGAAACATTAATTCAGGGTAAAATTGATGATCTTAAAAACATAACCCAGCAAGCCATTGATCAGGAACAATCACCTGGTAGCATTCTCAATGAAGGATTGCTTGCTGGAATGGACATTGTAGGACAACGCTGGCGAAATGGCGAAATGTTTATGCCTGAGGTACTTAGATGTGCCAAAGCCATGAGCAGAGCCATGGAAATTCTTAGGCCATATTTATCAGAGGGCGAAATGAGCAGTGCCGGAACCATGGTAATCGGTACGGTGGCAGGTGACTTGCATGATATCGGCAAAGACTTGGTGGCCATGATGTTTGAAGGCGCTGGTTATAAAGTAATTAACTTAGGTATTGATCAGCCCAATGAAAAATTTATTGAAGCTGTAAAAGAATATAATCCCACGATATTGGGCATTTCCGCGCTATTAACCACGACCATGCCTCGAATGGGGGAAATCATTAATTCCCTTAAAGAAGCAGGTATCCGCGACCAGGTAAAAGTTATTGTAGGCGGAGCTCCTGTGACTGAAGAATTTGCGCAAGAGGTGGGTGCGGACATGTATGGACCCAACGCAGGAAGTGCAGTAGGAATTGTTAAAGAGTATTTTGAAAATAATTAATTCCTATACCTAAACCTTATCAGGAAATCTTTTTAAATGATTTACTGCTTTACATCATATTAACCATGTTTTTATACTTCAGATACAATTATCTTTTCGCCCGCCGCCAGGCAAGTTTTATATGAAGTTGTTCAATGCCAAGCAACTTGAACTAATCCTTTTTTTATCCAGGTAATGTTTTAGTAATCAATAATGTCGCAAGCTTTCGAGCTTGTGCTTCATATTATTTATTAATATTGAAGGATAAAGGGTTTGTTGGTAAGATTTGAACTAATCTTGAGGGGGGCTATCCATATGTTATGAAAAGCATAAGTTGGTTTTTGAATTAGAAATACAAATGAAATACAATAGGTTAATTGAATATATTAAGAGTATATGATTGAAAATGGAAGGATTCATTATAACTATTACATATAATTGAAAATGAATTGTTTAACATAATATTTATCACAGATGAAAATGAACCAAATAATCCAGAGAACCCCGAAATTCCGGGTTCTTTCTGATGGACAAATTGAAGAAATATTCTATTCCGCCCTGGATGTTCTTGAAAGAACCGGAGGACATGTATTTCATGAGGAAGCACTGGAACTGTTTAAAAACAGCAATGCTGTTGTTAAAGACAATAATGTCCGGATTCCCACCACCATGGTTGAAGAAGCATTAAATTTCTATCCCAGGAAAATCACGTTGAAAGGTCGAAACGGTCAGCGATCTGTACACTTGCAAAAAGATACGGTAACCTTTGGAACCGGTTCAGATCTGCCTTTTACATACGACAGAAAGACTGGAGAAAGAAGAAGAACAGTATATAATGATATCCGTGATGCCGGCAAATTAGTGGATGCCTTGTCCAATTATGATTTTTTTATGTCCCACGGCATTGTCAGTGATGCGCAAAATACACAGACATATGACAGGCACCAGTTCATGGCCATGCTCGAAGGCTGTACCAAGCCAATGGTGTTAACCAGTGTTAACGGGGAAGGATTGGAAGACTTATGGAAAATGGGATGTGTTATACAGGGTGGTGAAGAAGAATTTCGTTTAAATCCTTTATTCGTTGCCTATATTGAACCCATCTCTCCCCTGAAAAATGACAGAACTGCAGTTGAAAAACTGCTCTTTGCAGCCGAAAAGAAAATTCCTGCCATGTACACACCATGTCCCAGCTCAGGAGCCACGGCTCCGGCGACCATTGCAGGCATGTTGGTACAATCCCTCACAGAAACCTTGCTGGCTACCGTGCTCTGCCATCTTAAGAATCCCGGTATGCCTCTAATCATGGGAGGTGTAACCACTATCCTTGACATGAAGTATTCCACTTATTCCTATGGTGCTCCGGAATTATCGCTGGCATCCGCTGCAAACACTGACATCGCCAAATGGCTTAATCTTTTAATGTTCTCCACAGGAGGTTGCACCGATGCCAAGATTCTGGATGAACAAGCAGCATCCGAACAGATGATGAATTTATTCTATTCCTATTTATCAGGTGCTAACCTGATACATGATGTTGGATACATTGACCATGGTACCAATGCTTCCCTTGAAAGCCTTGTTCTTAATGAAGAAATGATGGGGATGGTCAGACATTTCGGAAAAGGAATCAACACAGATGATGAACACCTCGCCCTTGACCTGATAGAAAAGCAGGCTCCTGGCGGAGAATATGTAACCACCGATCACACGTTTGATTACTGGAAAGAATGGTATATGCCTACTCTCCAGCACAGGGGAGATTATGAGACCTGGAAAAATGAAGGAGAAAAAACAATGGATCAAACGGTAAGAGAAAGAACCGATTATCTCCTGGAAAATCATGAAGTCAAACCCATTGATGAAAAAATGAATGCAGAATTACATAAAATCATCAAAGACGCTGATGAGAGGCATTCATAGAAGATGCATTCACAAAAAATGCATTGATAAAAGAGGCATTGATAGAATTAAGCTGCTGATAAACAATCTTTAAAACGAAAAAAAAATAAAATGAGTACAAGAACAAATTATACAGTAAACGAATCACCCCAATTTTCATTGCTTTCCGAATCTCAGAAAGAAAAAATATATAACGGGATGTTTCGTACCCTCCAATATACCGGGGCAAATGTTCATCATGAAGAAGCCAGGGAGCTGTTTAAAAAACATGGCTGCAAAGTGGATGGCATCAGGGTTTATTTTCCACCGGAAGTCATTTTAAAAGCATTATCCACCGTACCCCCGGTCACAGAGATTTTTCCATGGGATGGGGATGAATCAAAAAAAATTGTGGTGGAGAAAAAAAGAAGCTATTTTGGACCCGGTCCCACCCCTCCTTATTTCATCGATACAGATTCAATGGAAAGAAGGCTTTATCTTAGAAAAGACGCAGCACTGGTAGCTAGGGTATGTGACGCTTTGCCCAATATGGGTTATGTTCAGTCCCTGGGTTCCATTAGTGATGTAACCAACGGACTGGCTGATGTGTATGAATTTGCCGACATGGTGAGAAACACCACCACCCCTATCATGAGTTGGTCATTTAACAGGGATGGTTGTCATGATATCCACAGAATGGGCATTGCCATGGCAGGAGGAGAAGAGGCATTCAAACAGAGACCCAACTATATTTTTTATGGTGAACCCATTTCTCCGCTTGTTAGCGATTTTCATGCCATTGATAAGTGCATGTATTGCGCTGAGAATCGCATTCCGCAGGTTTATTCACCATGTGCCATCGGCGGGGGCACTGTGCCTGCTACGCATGCAGGACAACTGGTAGTGGCTTTGTCAGAATCAATGGTCGGCGTTATCGCTTCGCAACTTATTAATCCGGGAACCTGCATCATCATTGGTGGTGTGCAGTCAATCCTGGATATGAAATATTCCGTATATTCCTATGGTGCCCCTGAATTGGGACTCCTAAGTGCCGCACATACAGAAGTAGTTCACTATTGCGGTTTGCCTATGTATTCCACTTCCGGTTGCACCGATACCAAAAAGATGGATATGCAGTCAGCTTTTGAAGCGGCCTTTTCCATCAATGCAGCCATGATGAGCGGTGCAAACTTTGTGCATGATAATGGATATACAGAATCCGGCAAGACAGGTGATATCTTTCAGACCGTAATGGATGATGAGTTAATAGGAATGGCACGCATCATAGAAAGGGGCGTCGAAGTGAACAAGGAAACCCTGGCAGTGGATGTGATTGAAAATGTCGGTCCAGGCGGACACTATTTATACGAAGACCATACCATGAAGCATTTCAGAGCCCACTGGCAACCCACTTTAATGGACAGGAACAGTTATGAAGATTGGGAGCAGCAAGGCCGGAAAACCATGAAAGACAGAATCATTGAAAAAACAAAAGATTTAATCGATAATCATGAAGGGCCCATCAACAAGGTACCTGCCACTGCTGATAAAGAAATTAATAAAATTTTACAGGAATCGGAAGAGCGGATTAAAAAGAATCCGGCTTAACATAGTCAAATAAACAGAAAGACATGACAGCCGGAGTATTGGCGTCTCAAAAACTGCAAATATCAAAAAATTTCATATCCGGATATATTTAATAAAAACATAATTAAATCAGCGCATTTCAGGTTAAATAAAGAATTAATCTAAAAGCATCAGGGTTATTAATGAACAAATATGTTATAGGCATTGACACAGGTGGCACGTTTACAGATGGTGTTTTATTGCAGTACCGTACCAGGAAAGTGGTTCAGACGACTAAAACACTAACCACCCATGGCGATTTGAAAAAAGGAATCATCAAAGCCATCGAGCAACTAAAACTTGATGATAACTATGATATACGGCTGGTTGGTATTTCAAGCACTTTGGCCACCAATTCTATTGCTGAAGGCAAGGCATGTCGCGTGGGATTGCTTCTAATCGGTTATGATCAGGAATTAATCGAGCAGTACAGCCTTCATAAAAAATTTGCTACAGAAAAAATTGCCTATTTTAAAGGTGGACATAATGCGCAGGGAAATGAGCTGGCTGAGCTGGATGAAAAAGGTATTAATAGCTGGATGCAGGAAAACCGGGATCAGGTGGATGCCATCGCTGTTTCTTCCTATTTCAGTCCCCTGAATCACGACCATGAAAATAAAGTATTTGACATTATCAGTCAGGTATCTGATTTACCGGTGGTATTAGGGCATCAGCTTTCCACAAAAATTGACTCGGTAAAAAGGGCAGCCACCGCATCCATTAATGCCTCCCTTGTAGCCGTCATGCAGGAGTTTATTGAAGCGGTTCGAAATTCGCTGAAAAACCTCAGCATTAAGGCTCCCTTAATGATTGTCAGGGGCGACGGAACGCTCATGCCTTATACCGAGGCTGTCCAAAAACCGGTCGAAACGGTTTTATCCGGACCTGCAGCCAGTGCAATTGGCGGAAGGTTTTTGTCTCAGCATGGGAAAGCCCTGGTGATTGATGTCGGGAGTACCACCACCGATATGGCACTGGTGAAAGATTCCAGGGTGGTAGTCTCCGAAGAAGGAGCCAGGGTCGGCGATACCGAGACTGCCGTGAAAGCAGCCAACATTAGAACCGTGCCAATTGGTTGCGACAGCCGCATATGGCTCGATAAGTATAAAAAGATTCATCTCGGTCCGGATAAAGTTACCCCCATTTCCCAGCTCGCTATGCGTTTTCCCGAAATAAAACATGAAGTCAAAGCATTAAAAAACAAACCGGACTCAGGTATATATTTTTCAGATATTGAATACTGGATGCTATATGGAAAGCTGGATGAAGTCATCTATGATCAGCTGAGTAAAAAGCAACAGCGGGTTATAGAACTGATAAAAGACCGGCCTGTATCACTCACAAAAATTCTCAAGGCAGCAGGGGTTTATCATTCCTCCCATTTGAATCTTCAGCCCCTTATCAAACAGGGATATATAGAATGTGCCACTATAACGCCATCAGACTTGCTTCATGTGGAAGATCATTTTAAATTATGGAGCAAAGGAGCTGCCAAATCAGCCCTGGATTATATCATTCAGATACCAAAAATTAACAGGGCTAAGTTCATTGAACAGACCCTCGATAAAATCATTGCCATTATTGTGGAGGAAATCATGGTGTTTCTGGCCATGCAGGACTTTAACGGCACAAAAATGCCGGAAAAGATTGATGGCAAATGGGGAAGATGGTTTTTGAAAGAAAATATCACCGGGGATAATGACTTTTTAGCCATTAATTTTGACAGCCGTGTTCCCATCATCGGGACCGGAGCTCCGGCAGAATTCTTTATCAAGTACGCTGCAGAGCATCTGAAGGCTCCATTTGTTCTTCCGCATCATTATGAAGTGGCCAATGCCATCGGAGCTGTTTCAGGCTCCATAATGGAAACCATTGAAGCACTTGTGTTTAATCAGCAAACAGCCGATAAGCACACATACATTGTTCAGGTTAAGGAAATGAAAAAACATTTTGAAGAATTTGATGAAGCATGCGACTTTGCTGAAGAAAAAGCGCATGAAGAAGCTAAAAAAGCTGCCATCATAGCGGGTGCTACAGATCCGTATGTGGAGATTAAAGAAAGAAAAGAAGGTTCATTGCTGCGTTATATAGCCCGTGCTGTAGGCAATCCTCAATTATCAACCAGACATGAACTCGAAAAGGAAATGGTGGGATGATAAAAAACAAATTGGTCATTGCATGCGGCAGTCTCAGGCCCGAGCTGGAAAAACTTCAGCTGCTTGTGCCGGAAGTGGAAATAAAATTTTTGCCACAAAACCTGCACAGGCATCCTGATAAACTAAAAAATGAATTGCAGGAAGCCATCAACCATATCGACAAAAGCTATGAAGAAGCAGCTTTGGGGTACGGTCTCTGCTCAAACGGAATTGTAGGCATTAAAGCTCCTGTGCAAGGTTTGTATATACCAAAGGCGCATGATTGCATTACTTTATATATGGGCAGCAAGGATATATACAGTCATGTTTTTAAAGAAAGACCAGGAACATATTACCTGACAAGGGCATGGATTGAAGAAGAAAAAGACCCGCTGAGTCAGATGGAAAATGAATATACAGAAAGAGTCGGTAGAGAATTTGCTGAATATGCCATGAAAGAAGAAATAAAAAACTATTCGCATATATGTTTTATCAATACCGGCATCGGTGATACTGAAAAATACAGGCTAAGGGCCAAAGAAAACGCCATCTTTTTTGAAAAAGAATACATTGAAATGGAATATAAAAATGAATTGCTGCTAAAAATCTTGCAAGGACCCTATCCTGCCAATGAGTTTATTTACGTGGAACCAAATCAGTTGGTAAAACAAAAGGACTTTTTAAACTAGGGGGGTAATCCGTGTGCAACTTTTAATAAAAGGACTTTTTACATGAGTAGGTCAATTTGCCATCAACTGTGAGCAAATAAAACCTTGATGTAGCGGATCATGTTATTAAACTTTTAACGAACGTGGATCTTCATCCATGACGATTTAAAATGAATTAACAGAAAAAACAAAAAATACAAAACCAAATAAGGAGGAATAAAAATGAATATCGTTGGAGAATTAATCAATGCCAGTCGAAAAAAAATCAAAAATGAAATAAAAGAAAAAAACTATGATGAAATAGGCCGGGTAGCCAGGGAACAAGTAGATCATGGTGCAGATTATATTGATGTAAATGCAGGAACCTTTGTCGGTCAGGAAGAAGATTATATGAAATGGCTGATTCAGACAGTACAGGAACATGTGGATGTACCCTGTTGTATCGACACCCCGGACCCCAATGTCATTGAAGCTGCAGCAAAGGTACATAAGGGAACGCCTTTGCTTAATTCCATATCCCTTGAGACTGAGAGATACGAAAAAATGATGCCTGTGATTGCCGGAACTGACAGGAAAGTCATTGCATTATGCATGAGCGATACAGGCATGCCCTACACAAAAGATGAACGCATGTCGATTGCCAGCAAATTAGTGAACAATCTGGTTCAAAAAAATGTTGCTATTGAAAACATTTACGTTGATCCCCTGGTTCAGCCAATTGGATCCGGAGACATGCTCGGGGTGGAGTTTTTAAATACCATCGAAGAAATTCATAAGGAATACCCCGGAATTCATACGATATGTGGTTTGTCAAACATATCGTTTGGCATTCCGAAAAGAAAATTTGCCAATCAAACTTTTATGGTCATGGCCATCACCAAAGGTTTGGATTCTGCCATTCTGAATCCCTTAGATAATAAAATGATGGCAAACATCATAGCCGCCGAAATGCTTGCCGGAAAAGATGAGTTTTGCGAAAGATATATGAACGCTTACCGGGATGGTAAGTTGGAGGTGTAAGCATAAAAAAAACTAATAATCAAACAAAACTAATAATCAAACTATACAGACATTAAACAGATGAAACCTCCATGTCAAAGCTTTTGACACACACGAGCATGATCAAAAA
>CAYFUP010000103.1:0-11708 GCA_964346235.1 uncultured Bacteroidales bacterium
TTTCGTACTATGTAAAACAATGGGGCAGATTCGGATGAGCAAATTAACAATGAAAACATGTATGGTTAAAATAATGCTGTTGTTCCTTTTTCTGTCTGCAACATCTCAGGGATTTGACGTTGAGAAGGACAAAGAAAAAATTCGTGAAAACAATGTAAAAACGCAGACAAAATGGAAACAACAAAAGAACGGAGAAAATCAAAAAATTTTAACAAGGCATTTTGACCGTCAGGGTAACATGATTAAGGAAATCAACTATAAATTCTCCGGTGAGGTATCATCGCGGTTGACCTATGATTATAATGAAGATGGTCAGAAAACGGAATACAAAAACTATGATGTGACCAACGATAAGCTAAGCTATCATCAAAAAATTGCCTATGATGATGAAGGCAAGAAAAATAAAGAGGCCGGATTTGACGGAATTAGCCATTTCAGCATTGATTATTCCTATTATGACAACGGAAAGCTCAAAGAAATTGTTAAAAAACGGCAGAGCGGCGAAACCGAAGAAAAATGGGATTATACCCATGATGGAAATACCACCAGGATAAAAATATATAAAGGAGGCAAGACCCTGGTGAATGAGGTTATCGAAAAACGAAATTACATGGGCAAATTGTCCGAGAAAATAAGGTACGATGACAAGGGAAATGAAATTAAAAAAACCAGGTTTACCTATGACACCAAAGGAAAATTGGTGAAAGAAAAAGAATACTTTAAAGGCGAGCTTTTTTTTACCTTATATTATACCTATGATTCAAAAGGGAACCTTGTAAAAATTGACAAACAGGAGAATAACGGAAAAAAATACATCAACAACAGTTATAACTATGATCCGGAAAATAACCTAATCCGCGAGCTATGGTATGAAGGAAATCCCGACGATTATTCCAAAAAAACGTATAACTATGATGAAGCGGATAACCTGAAAGAATTGGATAGTTATTACAGCGTTTACAAATATAAGGCTCTTTATAAATATACGTATGAGTATTATTAATCCTCCCGTGATTATAATCTTTTGATTCTGAAAAAACCTCATCCTTATTTTAATGAATTGGACAGTTCCTGTGTGAATTCACATGGCATTTTATCCATGGAATACTGTCTTTTATGTTGTGTTTTTCAACAATATTTAATAAGAAAATCCTGCCAACTTTTTCCCTGGTTATTTTGTTGGTATTGAAAAATGGCAAACCAAACTGAAAAACCAAATCATTTAATCCACGAATCCAGTCCATATCTATTGCAGCATGCCTACAATCCGGTTGATTGGCATCCATGGAATGATAAGATATTGGATAAAGCCCATGAAGAAAATAAACCCTTGTTAATCAGCATTGGCTATGCTGCCTGTCACTGGTGCCATGTCATGGAAAAAGAATCATTCGAAGATGAAGAAGTGGCCAGGATAATGAATGAAAATTTCATTTGCGTAAAAATTGACCGGGAAGAAAGGCCTGACATAGA
Source organism: uncultured Bacteroidales bacterium (assembly GCA_964346235.1). Lineage (GTDB taxonomy): Bacteria > Bacteroidota > Bacteroidia > Bacteroidales > CAYFUP01 > CAYFUP01. The sequence continues at coordinate 1,474 of CAYFUP010000103.1, forward strand.
TCAAATATATATGACAGCCGTTCAATTGCTCACGGGAAGCGGAGGCTGGCCGCTTCATTGTTTTGCCATGCCTGACGGAAAACCTTTTTTTGGCGGGACCTATTTTCCCAAAGATACCTGGATGAAAGTGTTAACTACCTTAAGTCATTATTATCAGCAGGATCAGGAAAAAATATTGAACAATGTAAAGCAAATTGAAGCCGGAATTGTAAAAAATGAACAATTTAAGTTTCATCCCGATCCAGCTGAATTAACCAGGGAAAAGCTTGATAGATTTATTTCCAATTTTAAAAACATCATGGATTTCAAAAATGGCGGTACCCTCGGTGCGCCTAAATTTCCCATGCCCAATCATTTGCTGTTTTTGCTTCATTACTATTATCATACGCATGACAAAGATGTGTTAAACTTTACAGACCTATCGCTAAACAGCATGTTGTATGGCGGCATTTTTGATCAAATCGGTGGCGGCTTTGCCAGATATTCCACGGATACAAACTGGAAAGTTCCACATTTTGAGAAAATGCTTTATGATAATGGACAGTTATTATCAGCTTACAGCCTGGCCTATCAGTTGACCGGCAAAAAAAACTATCAAAGGGTGATATCTGCCACTGCCGAATTCCTGGAAAGAGAAATGACCTCCGGGGAGGGAGGATTTTATTCTTCCATCGATGCCGATAGTGAAGGAGAAGAAGGACAATTTTATACCTGGCATATTACAGAATTTCAAAAACTTTTTGCTGAAACTGAATTGGCTGTCTTAATGGATTACTATTCCATCAACCCTCAAGGAAACTGGGAAAATGGAAAAAACATCTTACATGTAATGCAGGATGAGAACCGGCTGGCAGATAAATATCACAAATCCGTCACAGAAATCCAGAATATACTGAAAGAAGCCAATTTAAAGTTGTTTACACAACGTGAGAAAAAAGTACGGCCCCTGACCGACGACAAAATCATTTCATCCTGGAATGCCCTGGCGATAAAAGGATTATTAGATGCATACCGGGCCATTGAGAACCCGGATTATCTCAACCTGGCTTTAAAAAATGCTGCATTTTTGAAGGAAAGGCTATTCAATCATGACGGCAGCCTCTTAAGAACTTATAAAAACATGACAAGCAAAATTCGCGGCTTTCTGGATGATTATGCTTTTGTTGCGCAGGCACTGATTCATCTATACCAGGTGACAATGGACGAACAATGGATAAAGACTGCAAAAAAAATCACCGATTATGCCATCAATTATTTTTTTGATGAAGAAACCGGATTTTTCAGCTACACCTCGCATCAGGAAAAAACCATCGTTATAAAACAAAAAGAACTGGATGATAACGTGCTACCTTCTTCCAATTCTACCATGGCTTTAAACTTGTTTATGCTAAGCCGCTATTATGATAATGAAGATTATGAAGAGAAAGCCAGGCAAATGCTTAGAAAAAAGGTGGATGACGGACTCCGAAAGCCTTCTTTCCATACAAATTGGGGAATTTTGCTGACAAATATGGTGTTTGGATCAAAAGAACTGGTGGTGACGGGACCGGAAGCCGAAAGGGTTCTTAGGCAGATAAACCGCAACTTTTTTCCGAATTTACTGGTAATCGCCGGCGCATCAAAGCCCGGAAGCGAACTGCCCATCCTGAAAAACAGATTCAATCCCGGTAAAACCAGCATTTATGTTTGTGAAAACAAAGTCTGCAAACTTCCGGTTCATTCCGCAAAAGAAGCCATTATTCAAATTGAGGGATAATCCGTGATATTCAATTCCCTGCCTACATATCTTGCCGCGTTTGGTTGAGACGGCTGCGCCATTATTATTTCTTAATTAAATATTGTTTAAATATTCCCGGATTCCATTTTAAAATATTACTTTTATTTATTCCGCGATAGGGGATATTCTGAACGTGTGCGTACCTTATATAGGATTTATTTATGGATATCAATGAAAAAAAGCTGGTATATCAGCTAAAAGAAAACAATGTAAAGGCTTTTGAATCAATTTTCAATAAATATTATCCTTTAATGGTGTCATTTGCTCATCATTATATTTATCGCACGGATATATGCGAGGAAATCGTTCAGGATATATTCGTTAAAATATGGGAGAATGCGGATATTTTGAATTTAAGGCCTCCCATCAAAGCTTATTTGACCACCATGGTGAAAAACCGGTGCATTGATTATATAAGGAAAAGCAGCATCAGGAAGCAATATGAAAACGAGAAACTAACATCCAGCGGAGGAGAATATAATGATGAGGATTATCAGGTTGTAGAGCAAATAGAAAAGCTTCGGTATGAAATTAATAAATTGCCCAGGCAAAGAAAAAAAATATTTAAAATGAGTCGTTACTATGGCATGAAGTATTCAGAAATCGCTGACAAACTGAAAATATCATATAAAACCGTTGAAAATCAGATGGGCGCAGCATTGAAGCAGATAAGAAAAAATGTGAAATAATGATTGCAAGCATTGGAAGGATTTAGCATTGTTTATTAATAAAAAAAATCGTTTAACATAATTGGCCTCTTGTATGAAGGAATTAAAAAAGAAATGGAGAAAGATTGCCAAATATTTGGCCGGTGAGTCGATAAAAAAGGATACAGACAGAGCGTTCATTGAAGATCTGGAGGATATTTCCACCATAAAAAACATTTGGAGCATTAGTAAACTCACGGAAACATATGATCAAATCGACACCGCTGAGGCATTGGAAAAAGTAAAAATGAAAGCAGGAATTTCTTCACCGGCAGTCAAGCCACGCTATAAATATATCTTACAATACGCTGCCGTGTTGATTTTGATTGCGGGTTTCGTTTGGCTCGGTTATTTTTATCTGAATAAAACAGGATATCATACCCTAAAAAATCAAGCCCATCTTGCCTCCACACATATTTTGCCAGATAGTTCAACTGTTATTTTAAATTATAACGCTCAAATATCTTATAAAAAGAAATTTAATGAACACAGGGAGGTTCATTTATCCGGGGAGGCCATCTTCCGGGTGCAACATGATATCAAAAATCCTTTTATTGTCAATACAAAGTTTTCCAGGATAAATGTATTGGGCACCACATTTAATGTAAAAGTAAACGAAGATGAGCAGCTAACAAGGGTTTCGGTGAAAGAAGGCAAGGTAAGGTTATCTCCCCGTTTATCCGGGACAGCCCTTCATGATACCATACTATACCGCGGACTGGTGGGCATACATTCAAAACAAAAACAGGAAATCACCATTCAGGATTCCCTCAATAATGAAAATGATTTTGCCTGGTACACGAATAAAATGAACTTCCACAAAACACCCATGCATGAAGTAAAAAATGTTATTCAAAGTGCTTATCATGTGAAGATTATTTTTGCTAACGACCAAATCAGCAAGTTGAAATTGAATGCCGCATTTGAAAACGAAGAACTGGAAGTATTACTTGAAGTCATTTCCAGAACCTTTGATATAAGCTATCAGCAAAAGGATGATACCATCATTTTTTCGGAAAATTCCTACTAGGATAATTTCAGTTTTTTCGATCATTGGATATTCTAAAGGCCAAATGAACTTCTCAAAATTATTTTAATTTACCACAAAGGATCATCATATTAAAACATGCTGCATGAGGACTGTTCAGTTCAAGCATTCAAAAAATAATGGAATAAAAGATGATGAAAATTATTTATTATTGCACCTAAAAACCATGCAGAAAATTACAGTTGCGCAGGGAGATGGCATAGGTCCGGAAATTATGGATGCTACCCTGAAAATATTGCAGGCAGCCAAAGCACGCTTAGCATACGATGATATTGAAATTGGAAAAAAGGCATACCTGGCAGGTAATACAAGTGGCATTGATTCCCAGGCCTGGGATATCATCAGGAAAAATCAAGTATTTTTGAAAGCCCCGATTACCACGCCACAGGGGAGCGGATACAAAAGCCTGAATGTCACCATGCGCAAAGCGCTGGGATTGTACGCGAATGTCAGGCCCTGCAGAAGTTTTCATCCCTTTGCCCCTACCAAGCATCCCGATATGGATGTGGTGGTGATTAGGGAAAACGAAGAAGACTTATATGCTGGCATAGAACATCAGCAAACAGATGAAGTCGTTCAATGTTTAAAGCTAATCACCCGGCCCGGATGTGAAAAAATAATCCGTTATGCTTTTGAATATGCCCGTTTATATCAAAGGAAAAAAATAAGCTGTTTTGTTAAGGATAACATCATGAAGCACACCGATGGTTTATTTCATGAGGTTTTTAAGGAAATCGCCGCAGAATATCCCGACATCGAATCCAACAGCTGGATCATTGATATTGGTGCTGCCAGGATTGCCGATACACCGGAGCTTTTTGACGTGGTGGTGATGCCAAACCTTTATGGAGACATCGTATCCGATATCACTGCCCAGATTTCCGGTTCCATTGGATTGGCCGGTACCGCGAATATCGGCGAACAATGTGCGATGTTTGAAGCCATTCATGGTTCTGCCCCGGATATTGCCGGAAAAAACATTGCCAATCCCTCAGGTTTGATCCGGGCCGCCGTCCTGATGCTGAACCATATCGAACAGCAGGATGTGGCAGAGAATATTAAAAATGCATGGGAAACCACCATTGAGGAAGGAATGCATACGGCAGATATTTACAATCCTAAAAGAAGCCGGCAAAAACTTGGTACCATGGAATTCGCAGAAGCCGTCATGACCAACCTCGGCAAAAAACCCACTCATTTAACAGCCGTTGAATACGCCAAAAATGTAAAAATAGACCTGCAACATTATGAGCGCAGAAAACCAATGAAAAAAGAGCTCAAAGGGGTGGATGTTTTTGTGGACTGGAAAGGAAAAGATCCTGATGAACTTGGCAGCATGCTTCAAAATCTGAACGGGGTCATTGAGCTGACCATGATTACCAACCGGGGCGTAAAAGTTTGGCCCCAGGGATTTAAAGAAACATTCTGCACCGATCACTGGCGCTGCCGTTATGAAATAAAAAGGGAAGGTTCTGCGGATAAGTCGGTCATCCCCGCATTATTAAACCGAGCCATTGAAGAAGGCATAGAGATCATTAAAACAGAGAACCTTTATACTTTTGACGGACACAGGGGTTACTCTCTTGGACAGGGACAATAATCAACAGCTTCTGCCCATGGCGGGTTCATACGAGAGAAATAAAAAAATTATCTGCCTTGGTTTTTTAAGTTTTGTGCCTTTTCATGCACTTTTTCTTTCAGTAAGTTTTTATAGGCAATGATTTTTTTCCGGATGGATTCATTGCCTGCCGATACCACCTGAGCCGCCAGAATGCCGGCATTTTTTGCCCCGTTAAGGGCCACGGTGGCGACCGGGATTCGGCCGGGCATCTGCAAAATGGATAATACTGAATCCCAGCCATCCATGGAATTGTTAACTGGTTTTGGTCATAAGACTGGATTGTGATGAATATCAAACTATCAATATTAAGCATCTTAACGTTACTTATCTTAAGTAATCATTTAATCATATCCCAGCAAAACAATTTGAATAAAACCATCCGGTTGGATGTCCATGAAAAAACGGCCACTGAAGTATTAAAACGCATCGCAGATAATGCAGATGTGCGTTTTTCGTATCATTCGGAGATTATTCAGGATTCCCTGCTTTTTTCCATTGACAGCGCGGATTATACAATATCAGAAATACTTCATCAGGTTTTTCCGGATAATTACCGGTTTGATTCCTTTGAAAACCATATCATCATTTTAGCCGGTTCACATGAGCACCGGCATGAGCACATCAAGAAACAAAGCAAGCAAGAAAGTTATTTTACCCTTCGCGGGGAAATACTCGATTATCATAACAAAAAGCCCATTCCGTTTGCGCATATCAATATAGCAGGAACCCAAAAAGGAACCATTTCCAATGAATCGGGTATATTTGCCTTAAAAATTAATGCTTTCAGTGAAAATGACAGCCTGGTGATTTCTTATATCGGATATGAAAAGAATGTTAAACCTTTACTTAAATCACAAGAAATCCATACTTATTTATTAAAGCGAAGTTCGTTGAAAATACCTGAAATCCATGTCACACCAAATTCACCAACATTCATTATTGAAAAGGCATTATTGAATGTTTCAGAAAATTACAGCTGCAATCCTGAAATGCTGACTGCTTTTTTCCGGGAAACCAACACCTTAAATAAATCTTATTTAAGCATATCTGAAGCCGTGATCAGTATTTATAAATCGGCCTACCAGAACGATTTTATGAATGACAAGGTTCAAATATTAAAAGCACGGAAAAATCAAAACTTTGCACCGCTCAAAAATTACAACATCAAAGTGGCCGGTGGGTTATATTATAACTTAAAGCTGGACATTGCCAAAGCGCGGCCAACTTACATTGATCCTGAATATTTTCATTTCTATGATTACCAGTTTGATACTTCCACCAATTATTTCGGAAGAAGGGCATATGTCATCAATTTTGACCAAAAGGACTGGGTTCAGGATGCCATGTTCAAAGGAAAACTATTCATTGACATTGAGACCAAAGCCTTTGCCGGCGCAGAATACCAGGTCAGTCCCAAAGGTTTGGCTTTTGCTTCAAAGTACCTGATACAAAAAAAGCCATTGAGTTACCGGATAGAGCCTGTTATTACAAGATACCTGGTCAATTACCGCTATCATCAGGGAAAATGGATTCTGAACCATGGCAGGAGCAAGGTGGTTTTAAACATCAAGGACCGTAAAAAGGAAAAAGAATCGCTATTTGCCACGACTTCAGAATTTCTGATTACCTCCAGGATAGACACCAATGTCCGGCAATACAGGTTCTCGCGGACTGTAGGGGCCCATGATGTGTTTGTGGAACAGATTGATGATTATGATGAATCTTTCTGGGGCACCTATAACATCATTGAACCAGGCAAAGACCTGAAAAACGCCTACCGGCAGTTAAATGTGAATGAAACCATTTTATTAATTGACAAGCATATTCAGGAGTAAGAATGGTTACAAAATAAAAAGACCACATGCTGTCAAACTGATCTTTGAAATCAGCAGTCAATAATTTGGCATGGATTCACCGGTCAACAATTTTATAGAGCTTATCAGAAGCTCGAATTTTTCTTTCGACACGCAAGGAGAAGTTTTCTCCTTTGATGGTTTGGGGTACGCTTTTATCATCCACACGAATTTCTTCCACTTTTCCCTCAATAACCCCGGTTGAGGGACCGATAATAAAATACTCATCCCCTATTGCAAGGCTGCCGGATTCCGTGGTGAATTCACCCACCCGGATGTTGTCAAAATATTTTTTGCCTTTAGCGACATAGATTTTTCTTTTCGTTGCTTTGGAGCCATACACCTTACTCCATTCCCCAAGTTTTTGTCCCAGGTAATAGCCCTCCCAGAACCCGCGGTTAAATACGGCGGATAGCTTTTCTCTCCATTTCCTGATTTTCTCTTGGGTATAATCTCCGTTTATGATGGCCTGTACGGCCTCACTATAGCATTCAGTCACCGTCTTCACATATTCCGGGGAACGTGCCCTGCCCTCGATCTTCAAGACCCGGATGCCCGCATCCAGGATTTTATCAAGAAAATGAATGGTGCATAAATCTTTGGGGGACATGATGTATTCATTATCAATATCCAGCTGCCTGTTGGTTTCTTTATCGGTGACCGTATAACCCCGCCGGCAGACCTGATAACAGGCACCCCGGTTTGCCGATGCATTGTATTCATGCAGGCTCAGGTAACATTTGCCGGAAACAGACATGCAAAGCGCCCCGTGGGCAAACAATTCCAGTTTAATCATTTCGCCGGACGGACCGGTGATTTTTTCGTTGATAACCTTATCGTGAATTTTTTTGACCTGTTCGAGGTGAAGTTCCCGGGCAAGTACCACAACATCAGCAAATGTTGCGTAAAATTTCAGGGCATCAAAATTGCTGATGTTGAGCTGTGTAGAAGCATGTACCGGCATCCCGGCTTCCACGGCCTGTAAAATCACAGCCATATCGGAAGCGATGATCGCTGTGACCCCGGCCTCTTTTGCTTCGTTAATGATTTCACCAATTCTTTCTTTTTCATCATCATAAACCACTATGTTCACTGTCAGGTATGTATTGATGCCATGCTTCCCTGCGATGTTGACTATTTCATTCAAATCCTCCAGACTAAAATTACCGGAAGAGCGGGAGCGCATGTTCATCTTTTCTACGCCAAAATATATGGAATTTGCACCGCCCTGGATAGCGGCCCTTAAGGAAGCAAATGATCCCACGGGCGACATGATTTCAATATCTTTTCTTGTCAGCATCTCTTTTCCGGCTTCTTACAATTTTATTTAATTATAACATTCTGAAAAATCAAATTCCTGCCGTTAGCATTTACCATGCAAAGATAATATATGCGTCTTTGTTCCAAATGTACAAAAATCTTTTTCTATTCTTTATATCACATATTTTTATTGTTTTGCCAGTCATTTAATTCAATCTTCATCCTATTATTTTAAATAAATGTTAATTTTTTATAAACTAAAATTTTACATTTGCTTGTCAAAAAATCAGTATAATATGAACAGTCTGGTGCTCATTTTATTGTCTATACTGGGATACATTCTTGCCTACCGGTTTTACGGACGATTTCTGGGCAGAAAAATATTTCAGCTTTCACCCGATAACACATTGCCTTCCCATGAATTTCAGGACAATGTGGATTATATCCCTACCAAAAAGCACATTATCTTTGGTCATCATTTTACCACGATAGCCGGACTCGGACCCATCGTAGGGCCGGCCATCGGGATTATCTGGGGGTGGTTTCCTGCATTTATATGGGTTTTTATCGGTTCCATATTCATGGGGGCAGTGCATGATTTTTCCACCCTGATTATTTCCGCAAGGAACCAGGGCAAAACCATAGGGGAACTGACCGGCATTTATATCAGTCCTTCCACCCGTTTTGCTTTTCAGTTTTTGATGCAGTTGCTTTTGTTTGTCGTGCTTGCGGTTTTTGCCATGATCGTGGGGGTATTGTTCAACATGTACCCTGAAGTGGTCATTCCGGTCTGGTTTCAGGTACCCATCGCCGTCTGGCTGGGATGGCAAATCAGGAAAGGCAGCAACGAATGGCTTTACTCCATCATCGCGGTGATTTTGCTTTATGCCAGCATTGTACTGGGCATTTATTTTCCTGTGGAACTGCCAGCTATCAATGGTTCACCGGTGGTAACCTGGACATTGATACTGTTTGTTTACGTGTTTTTTGCTTCTACCATCCCCGTTCACAAATTGTTACAACCCAGGGATTATATCAACTCCCACCAATTGCTCATCGCCATCGTATTGCTGGTCACCGGCATTGTGGTGGCCCGACCGGTCATCACCGCCCCTGCCTTCAATCCGGCTGTTCATTATCCCGACAATGACATTCCCAACCTGATGCCATTATTGTTTATTACCATTGCCTGCGGGGCGGTTTCAGGATTTCATTCCCTGGCCAGTTCAGGAACCACCGTGAAGCAAGTGGACAATGAAAAAGATACTTTGTTTGTGGGGTATGGCAGCATGATCTGGGAAAGTTTTCTGGCGGTGATTGTATTGGTGGCTGTTGCTGGCGGACTGGGAATGGGCATTGAGCATAACGGCATCATGTATAAAGGAACCGATGCCTTTGCGCATCATTATTCATCCTGGTCGGCTGCATCCGGCCTGAGCGCGAAGCTGCAGGCATTCATTACTGGCGGAGCCAACCTGATTGAAAGCTTTGGCATCCCGAAAATATTTGCAAAATCATTGATTGCTGTCTTTATTGTAAGCTTCGCCAATACCACGCTCGACTCAGCAGCCAGAATACAACGTTTGTCCCTTCAGGAGATTTTTAAAACCAGGGATGGCCGGATCAGGAAGCCCATTGGAAACAGGTACTTGGCCACTTTGATGATAGTAATGGCAGCAGCTGCCCTGGCCTTTGCCAAACCGGGAGCCGCCGGTGCCATGATATTGTGGCCGCTTTTTGGTTCGCTGAATCAATTGCTTGCTGCCCTGGCTTTGGGCATTGTTTCCATCTACCTTCACCGTAAAAATAAGAACATTCTCATTGCCTTTATTCCCATGTTGTTTGTCCTGTTTATGACCATTTATACCATTTTCTTAAATATCCGGGAATTTTGGGAAGACAATGAAAGGCTTTTATTCATTTTATCATTGCTTATTCTCGGGCTAACTCTATGGTTGCTGGTCAGTGG
>CAYFUP010000104.1:0-5461 GCA_964346235.1 uncultured Bacteroidales bacterium
CCGGTTTATATTACGAAACCTATGTCAATCAATATGGTTGTGATTCCGTTATTACCACCAGTTTAACAGTTGGATCCATTGATTCCACCTATCAATACAAGGAAATTTGCGAAGGGGAATCATACTTGGGCTACGATTCCACTGGCATCTACTATGAAACTTATACCAATCAGTTTGGGTGTGATTCTATTGTGGAACTGGAAATATGGGTTCATCCGGTGGACACCTCATTCGAATATGTTGAAATTTGTGAAGGAGATAGTTATATGGGCTATGATTCAACGGGTATTTATTATCAGACATTCACCAATGAATTCGGTTGCGACTCGGTGGTTGAAATGGAATTGGTTGTCAACAGCATCGCCGCTACAAATGAAAGCATGGTAATTTGTGAAGGGGAGTCCTACATGGGGTACAGTCAGACAGGAACATACGCGGATACCTTATTGGCAGCCAACGGTTGTGATAGCATAGTGACGATGGAATTGACAGTGCTGGATTCCGACACAACCTATCTCAGCGGTTCCATTTGTGAAGGAGAATCTTTCCTCGGCTACTCTGAAGCAGGAACATTTGCGGAATATTATCAGAATGCCGAAGGGTGCGATTCAATTCTCATCATAGAAGTTACTGCTTATCCTACTCCGCTTGCTGATGCAGGAGATGATTTCAGCATTATTAAAGGGGACAGTTTGCAGCTTCAGGCTTCCGGTGGGGTAAGGTATCAATGGAACCACCCAAATACCCTCTCCAATGATACCATTACGAATCCATGGGCCATGCCTCCGGATACCCTCATGTATTATGTAAGGGTCAGGAATGAGTATGGTTGTGAGGCCATCGACAGTGTCAGGATCAATGTACGTGAACCTTGGGATAACCAGGTGATTTCGCTGGCTGAAGGTTGGAATATATTTTCTTTAAATATTGAACCCTCTGCCAAACCTATGATAGATATCGTGCAACCGCTTATTGATTCCAATGCGCTGGTGCAGGTGCAGGATGAAGCAGGAAATACCGTTGTGAATCTGGAGGGGAAATGGATTGACTTTATCGGAAATCATAAGGCAACGGAAGGTTATCAGATTAAACTGTCCGAACCCACGGAATTAAATATTCAGGGGGTTTCCTTCGAAGATCAGATACTTGTGAACCTGACTGAAGGTTGGAACATCATCAGCTATCCGGGCCGCTCGGCTAAAGATGCGCAGGTTGTATTGTCTTCGCTTCTCTCCGGCAATTATCTGAAGAAAGCACAGGATGAAACCGGTGCTTCTATGGAACAACTCCCTTCCCTGGGATGGATAAATAACATTGGTGACTTTACCCCGGGTGAAGGGTACAGGATTAGGGTGAATTCCAATGCATTGCTCAGATACGGTGGAAAAATTCAGAAAAAATCCGTTGATGAACCATGGAAAAATGCTCTGTCTAAGGCGGAAAACTTTAACCCGGTCTGGCAAGATAATGGTTATAACCATATGAACATCTATGTGAAGGATGCGACCATTAATGGCATGCCGCTGGAGCCAGGGGATGAGATTGCCGTGTTTGACGGAAATGTATGTGTCGGAATGGTGAAATTCGAGGCATACAATCAGGGATATGTGCCGGTTACCGTTTCAAAAGATGATCCGGTGACCCCCGAGACCGACGGTTTTACTCCCGGCAATCCGGTCTCTTTTAAAATCTGGAGTTCACGCCATCAATTGGTGACTGAAGAGGTAACTGTCCATTCGACGGATCAATCTGAATTGGTATTTAATGATTATGATAAAGCCATTGTCAGTTTGGAGGCCAAAGCCGAGGCCACGTCCATTTTTAGCAACCAGGATGTGCAAACAGCCATTGAAAGTTACTATCCCAATCCTTTCCTTGAAAAACTGACCATCAATTATTCCGTATCGATGAAAGATAATGTGGCCATTCAGGTCTATAACCTGCTTGGGGAGCAAGTTATCCATCTCGTTGACCGGATTCATGAACCGGGTTACTATCAAACGGAATGGAACAGAAGAGGGGAGGACAATCAGGAGATGCCCTCAGGTGTTTACATATTACACATGAAATCAGGTTTTTATTCAGAAACCATAAGAATTACGGTTTATTAATAGTTGTTTCTATGATTAGTAAAAACCCGCTTCATTCTCAGGAATTGGCGGGTTTTTATTTGAATTACATCGTGTTGGGTAGAAACATTTGCCGTCGTAACCGGCATTTTTTTGTTAGTTTTTTTTGAATTACATCGTGTCGGGTATAGCAGAAAAATTGAAATATTGTTGAATCAGCGTTTTTTTAATTACATGAGTTTTCGGATGACCCAGAGTATTCCGCTTAACAGCAGACTTAATAGGATCATTGTTGCGATGGGAAAATAGAACCTGAAGTTGTCGCGCACAATTTTAATATCCCCAGGAAGATTACCAAACCAGGATAGCTTATTTCCGGCAAAGTAGATGATGATGCCAATAATGAACAAAATGATGGCCAGGATGATGATGATTTTTCCAAGTTGTGGCATAGTCTTCCTATTCCTTTTCCAATAAAGCAAAGTTACCAAAACCCTGTTTATTTTCCATATTTAGTGGCCCTAAGTTACAATTAAAACGTTAAAGAACAATAGTTTACACTTTTGTAGTGTGTGTGAGAAAACGTCAATAACTGCGTTATGCTCACCTTAAGTGCCAGTCATTTACGACCAGAAAACTCCTGGCACTTAAGGCTCCAACCCTTTATCCTTTCATTTTCCATTTCAGTCACCGATTTTTTCGCTTCATCATTTTTTCGTTTTCTTTTTCATGGTTATTCTTCATCTTTGAAACGTGAAACAAACATAATGGCTGAACCAGAATTTGCAAAATCAAAAGAGCATGACCAAAAAAAATAAAAATTAATCATACATTTAACCGGAAAATAATGAATAAAATGAAAAAACTTATTGCATTGGCGTTGATGGCCATACTGACTTTAAATACAGCGATTTCTGAAGAATCTGAAGAGAAGCTGACTCAAACCATCAGGGGACGGGTGGTAGATATGGATTCCAAAACACCATTGATTGGTGCAACGGTGGTTTTAATGGGGAGTGATCCGCCAAAAGGCACCATTACCAATCAAAATGGTGAATTTGAACTTACCGGGGTTCCGATAGGACGACGAAGCGTTAAAGTTACTTATGTCGGGTATAACGAAGCCCATGTAAACAATGTGTTGTTAAGTTCCGGTAAACAACTGGTGTTGAATATAGAACTGGAAGAAAAAGTGGTGGCCATGGATGAAGTGGTAGTGAAAGCTCATAGCCGCAAAGACCGGCCCATCAATGATATGGCCATGATAAGTGCCCGGTCCTTTACGGTGGAAGAAACTGAACGATTTGCAGGCAGCCTCGGCGATCCTTCAAGGATGGTGGCCAACTATGCCGGTGTCATGACCCAGAATGATTCCCGGAATGACATCATCATCCGGGGAAATTCTCCTTCAGGATTACTTTGGAGGGTTGAAGGAGTGGAAATTCCGAATCCGAATCATTTTGGTGCCCTGGGGACGACCGGCGGACCAATAAGCATGCTGAACAACAACCTGCTCACCAATTCTGATTTTTTGACGGGTGCCTTTCCTGCAGAATATGGGAATGCGACTGCCGGTGCTTTTGACCTTAACCTGCGATCAGGAAATAATCAGCAATATGAATATGTCGGTCAGATTGGTTTCAATGGTTTTGAAGCCGGCATTGAGGGACCCTTTTCTGAAAATTCCCATGGTTCTTTTCTGGCCAACTACCGGTATTCAACCCTGGCAGTGATGCATGAAATTGGTTTTGGAACCGGCACCGGATCGGCTGTTCCTTATTATCAGGATTTTACCTTTAACATTGACTTACCCGGGACCAAATATGGTCGGTTTAAACTATTCGGACTGGGAGGCTTAAGTCACATTGAACTGGGAAGAAATGTGGAAGACCAGGGTAACAGTTATAATGCCCGGGGAACAGCTACCGATTACGGTTCGGATATGGGAGTCGTCGGCTTAACACACCTTTATTTCTTTAACAACAATACCAGAATACAATCCACGCTTTCTGCGCAGGGCACCAAAAGTTATACCCGTTTTGATTCCCTCCTGGTTGAAAATAATTTTGACCCGAAGGCAGTTTACCGCTCAGATCTTTGGGAAGCAAAATATTCATTTTCAAGCAAGTTGAAAAGTAAGCTTAATGCCAGAAATAACTGGAGCATGGGAACCATTATAGATTTTTATGACATGAATTATGTTGACTCAGCCTATGTGAACAAGTTTAATTCATTTATTACCCAAACCAATCATGATGGAAATCTGATGCTTTACCGGCTTTTCGGTCAATGGCAGCACAAGTTTACCGAAAAATTATCGGTTTATGGCGGCTTGAACTTGCAACACATGAACCTGAACAGTGAGGTGGCTATAGAACCAAGGGCAGGGATAAGCTGGGAATTTGCCCGGAACCAGTCTGTTAGTCTGGGTTATGGGAGACACAGTCAGATGCAGGCAAGAAACGTTTATTTCAAGGAATATTATGATTCAGTCAACAATCGATATCTGCGGACCAATGAAGATCTGAAATTCACAAGAAGCGACCATTATATATTGGGCTATGACTGGTTAATCAATAATGACTTCAGAATTAAAGCCGAAACATACTTCCAGGATTTATATAAAGTTCCGGTTTCGAGAGAGATGCCGGAGTATTCGCTCATCAATACCGGAGATTTTTTTGGTGTGCAGGGACTTGACAGCATGGTCAATAACGGCACCGGAACAAACTACGGAATAGAGCTGACCATTGAAAAGTTCCTGAGCAAAGGGTATTACTTTCTTTTTACTTCATCCTTGTTTGACTCAAAATATACTGATTATAACGGGATTGAACGAAACACTGCATTCAACGGTAATTATGTTTTTAACCTGCTGGGGGGGTATGAATTTAAAATCGGGGACAATAACCTGTTAACCCTTGATATGAAGACGGTCTGGGCTGGTGGAAAAAGATATGTTCCCCTGGATGTGGATGAGACCATTAAGCCGGGGAGTGCTGAGTATGACTGGGATAATGCCTATCAAGAAAAACACGACGATTATTTCAGGCTTGATTTCAGAATCGGATTTAAGCTAAACAAAGGGGCTTATACCCAGGAATGGGGGGTGGACTTGCAAAACATGACCAATTACCAGAGTGTTTTCAGAAGGGATTATGATCCCATTGAACAGGAAGTATATAATACTTATCAGATGGGCTTTATGCCGATGGTATTGTACCGGATTCAGTTTTAATGAATCCTTTATCAACGAAGGCACAGGCAAAAGCATGCAAGATGAGCTGAAGGTCTGTCAAAGGTTAAAGAACCAATGACCCCCTTTTCAACGATCGTTTACAACAGGGATTAGAACTGGGTTTGCGAGTTTACCGAATAAAACCGGGCTTGCA
>CAYFUP010000104.1:5561-11633 GCA_964346235.1 uncultured Bacteroidales bacterium
AAAACCGGGCTTGCATGCTCGCGGAAGGCAAAAAACAATAGTGTAATAAAAAAATATTCACAAATGACGAAGACACATTCTTTCACCAAAAAGTCAAACAGGTCTGTCATTATTGGAATTCCTATAGTAGCGGTGATACTGACTTTGCTTTTCTGGTTCGTTTATCAAAGCACCCCCATGAATGAAGTCGTGGTCAACTTTTTTAAATCTTTAATCATAACAGGGTTAATATGGACCGGTTGCATGGTCATAGTCAGGTATTTATGGAAAAGGTTTCCCTGGCAAAGAAGACCCAGGGAGCATCTTGGACTGTTGATCATATTGATTCCCTCATGGGCGCTTATCGTAATGATCGGATTAGAGCGGTTATTGATGGCTTTATTTGGAATAGAATATCCGAATCATGACATCGGAATGATATCCATGATCATGGGTTTATTTTTTACCTTGCTGATCACTTCCATCTATGAAGCGGCTTATTTTTACAGACAATGGAAGTATAATTTTAATAGATCCGTCAGGCTTGAAAAAGATAGCCTGGAAGCCAAATATGAAACCCTCAAGACACAAATCAATCCTCATTTTTTATTCAACAGCCTGAACACGCTAATGAATTATCTGGAAAACAATACCAAGGCTTTAGAATATGTGGATAATCTATCGGATTTTATGAGGTATGTGCTCAAGATAAGAGACAAGGAAGTAGTGATGCTCAGGGAAGAAATTAAAATGATTGAAAAATACTGCTACATTCAAAAATCAAGGTTTGGAGAAAAGCTGGACATCCAAATCGATGTTCCGGAACGGTATTACCATTATTCCCTGCCGCCACTGGTACTTCAAATGCTTCTGGAAAATGCCATTAAGCACAATGTCATTTCCAGGGATAAACCTTTGTGGATAAAGGTTTTTGTTGTAAAGGAATACATTTATGTGGAAAATAAATTGCAGGAAAAATTCGAAGTGCCTTCCACGCAGATAGGTTTGAAAAACATCATTGAGCGTTATAAATTTTTAACCCATAAAAAAGTGGACATTAAAGAAACTTCTAATATCTTTAAGGTGGGTTTGCCATTAGTAACCACTGAATTATGATTAAAGTATTAATAATTGAAGATGAGCAGTTTGCAGAAGAAAGGCTAAAGAACCTTCTGAATGATATTCCTGAGAATATCGAAGTGATCACTACCCTGGACAGTGTTGAAAGTGCCATTAACTGGTTACATACTTATCCTCCTCCTGATTTGATATTTCTTGATATACAACTTTCTGATGGACAATGCTTTACAGTTTTTGAGTATGTTCAGGTGCAGAGTCCTGTTATTTTTACCACGGCCTATGATGAATATGCCATCAAAGCTTTTGAAGTCAACAGCATTGATTATTTGCTAAAACCCATTAAAAAAGAGCAACTTGAAAACAGCATTAAAAAATATCAAGCCATTAAAGCTTATTTTTCTTATGATGAACTCAATGATAAAATGTTTGGTTTGTTGAACAATCTGAAATCTGTTGAGAAGAACTACAAAAACCGTTTTCTGGTCAACAAGGGTGATACGCTGATTCCAATAGACTCTAAAGATATTGCTTATTTTTATACGGAAGACAAGGCTGTTTTTCTTGTGACGGATGAAAACAAGAGGTTTATCATTAATTATACGCTCGACAAACTGGAAACGCTGATAGATCCTCAGATATTTTTCAGGGTAAACCGGCAGGTGATCATTTCGAATGCTGCTATTAAAAAAATATCAAATTACTTTAATTACAAGCTGAAAGTTGATGTTTCACCGCAATTTGAAGAAGAAATCGTCGTTAGCAGAACAAAAGTCAATGGATTTAAAAAATGGCTGGATGAGTAATCAAAACATTGTGAAGAAAACAAATAGACTAAAGTATTTGAAGATTGGATTGCTGACTGTACTTTTTCTTTTTGGTGGCTGCAAATCCTTCAACCATGTCCGGATTGGGGATATTCAGGGATTAAGTATTTATGAGGTGAGTACACGATACGTCCGTTTTAATTTGGAAGTACCGATAGTGAATCCCAAACGAATTGCTTTCAGGATTGTTGACATGGATTTAAAACTTAAGTTTGATGACAAATACCTTGGAAAGGTGACCAATCTTGATACCATTAAGGTTCCAGGCAAATCAGATGAACTATATAATGTGACTTTGCAATTGCAACTGCCAGGATTGCTAGGTGCCATGAATGCTTTGTCGGTGTTGAATGAAGATGCCGGAAATATCAGTTTATCAGGCGATTTGAAAATAAAATACCTGCTTTTAGCCAGCAAGGAGATATCAGTCAGGGAGCAGCAATATGTGGATTTATCAGGATTCTGATTAATGAACCCTTTCAACACATAAAAATTTTGCATAAGTTACTTTTTATAGGTTGTTTTTTATATGGCTTTTGTATTTTTACAATGAAATTTTGTAGGTTTGAACATCATTTGAACACAAGTTATGATGAAGCGCATTTTAGTCCCGGTGGATTTTTCCAAGGATTCAATTAACGCCCTGGAACATTCCATATATTATGCCAATAGCATCAATGCAGCTTTGCGCATGATATATGTCAAAAAGAATGAAAACTTTGATCCGACATTTATGGAGGACTCGGAATCAATAAAACTGGAAACAGTCAAAGATTATTTCACTATTCTTCATGAGCGGTATAAGGATAAAATAAAAAGCGAGCAGTTTGATTATAAGATTCGCGAAGGCATCATCTACCGGGAGGTAACCAACCAGGCAAAATATGACGATTCCCATTTCATTATGATGGGAACGCATGGCGTGTCGGGTTTTCAGGACTACTGGATTGGCAGCAATGCTTTTCGCGTGGTAAGCAATGCTCCTTGTCCTGTAATTACCGTTCGATACGGTTTTGACAATAAGCAACTTGAAAAGATGGTCATTCCTATTGATCTCTCTCATGTATCCAGATCGAAAGTCCCGTTTGTCGCTGATTTTTCGAAAGAATTTGGCGTAGAGGCCCACATTGTCGCTGTCTATGAAACCAAATCCGATGAGGTGGTTTCCCGTATTAATCAATATGCCCGGCAGGCATATGACTATATTAGCTCAAAAGGGGTAACATGTGTTTTCGAATCCCTCAGTGGAGAGAATATCACCAATGTCACCATTGAGTATGCAGAAAAAACAGGAGCAGGTTTGATAGCGATTATGACAGAGCAGACAGAAAATGTAAACAATCTTTGGATGGGTTCCTATGCACAGCAGATGGTGAACAGAAGTCCGGTTCCCGTGATGAGCATTCGTCCAAATGTAGTTAAAAATGAATAAAATATTTTGTTTTATTGCGCTGTTTATCTTCGTCAGTGAAACAGTCCTTGCCCAGGAGGTGAGTGATTCAATCATTGAAGAAATTGACATTTTCCGTAAACTGGAATCAAAAGACGGCTTTTTCGATGGTAAAATCGCCATCAACCAGGATGAAGTCATCAGAAACCTGGTTTTGAATCATATTTTGTTTAACAAACAGATAGATGGAATTCCTGGATACAGAATCAGAATTTTTTCTGAATCCGGTCAGTCAGCCAGAGAAAAAGCGGAGGAAGCCAAACAGGAATTTGAGGAGAACTATCCCGGCATCAATGCTTATCTGAGGTATGATGTCCCCTTTTTTAAAGTTTATGTTGGCGATCTCAGGACCAAAACCGAAGCCCTTATACATTTGAATGAAATAAAAAGGGACTATCCCAGTGCTTTTTATTTAAAGGACTGGATAAATTATCCTGACTTAAATTAGCATTGTTAATATGTTTTTTTCCTTTTTATATATTGTTGCATTATTTTTGACAACGCAATTTCTTTGTTACCTTAATAAAAGGATAATAATATTTTGGCTTTCAATTTTATAAAATACTTAAGGTTTATTTTTTTTGTTTTAAACCCAAATGGAACCTTCATCATGGGTTGTGTTTGGAAGATTTGCAAGACCGGTTTAAAACCTGGAGGTAAGGACTGGTTGATGAGGGCTTCATCTTAAATAAATAAATTTCAATGAGCGATTTTATACGACATGAATGCGGCATTGCCTTAGTCAGGTTACTCAAACCCCTTGAGTATTATCAAATGAAATACGGTACATGGGCTTATGGGATTAATAAGTTGTACCTGTTAATGGAAAAGCAGCATAACCGTGGACAAGATGGGGCAGGCGTGGTCAGTTTGAAACTAAACCTTCAACCGGGGGAAAAATATATAGAGCGCAGCCGCTCAAATGATTCATCACCCATTAATAAAGTCTTTGAGAAAATTAACAGTTCATTTGAAAAGGTAGAGCGTAAGAATCCTGATTTATTGAAAGATGCCATTTGGGCCAAGAAGCATATTGCATTTGCCGGTGAATTATTATTGGGTCATTTGAGATATGGGACTTATGGAAACAATAAGATGAAAAATGTCCACCCGGTCATGCGGCAAAATAACTGGAAATCAAGAAACTTGGTTTTGGCAGGAAATTTTACCCTCACCAATGTTGATGAATTGTTTAAAAAGCTGGTGGAACTGGGTCAGCATCCTAAAGATTCTATCGATACCATCATCATGCTGGAAAATATCGGGCATTTCCTCGATGAAGAAAATCAACGTCTTTTTGACAAGTTTAAAAAGGAGGGCTATGAAAACTATGAGATATCTGACTTAATCGCCAAACATCTGGACATTGGCCGGGTGCTGAATGATTCCAGCAAGCGATGGGATGGGGGGTATGTGATAGCCGGCATGATTGGTCATGGCGATTCATTTGTAACCCGTGATCCGTGGGGGATAAGACCAGCCTATTATTATTATGATGATGAGTTTGCCATTGTTACCTCTGAAAGACCGGTGATACAGACGGCCATGAATGTACCATTTGATAAAATTCATCCCATTCCTCCGGGACATGCCTTTATCGTAAAACAAGAAGGAAGTATCTCCATTGAGCAGGTAAGAGAACCGGGAGAAAAAAAATCATGTTCCTTTGAAAGAATATATTTTTCCAGGGGGAACGATAAAACGATATATAAAGAAAGGAAAAAACTCGGAAATCTGTTAACCCCTGATATGTTGAAAGCAGTGGATCATGATTTGGAAAACACGGTATTCTCTTATATTCCCAATACTGCTGAAGCAGCCTTTTATGGGATGATTCAGGGTGTGGAAGATTATATGACCGAGGAAAAGAAGAAGAAAATTCTTGCCCTAAAGGATAATTTAACAGCAGAAGAGGTTTGTCATATCATTTCATCAAAACCACGGGTTGAAAAGATTGCCCATAAAGACATCAAGCTGCGTACCTTCATAGCCCAGGAAGCGGGCAGGGACGATCTGGTGGGACACGTTTATGACATTACATATGGTGCGGTTCAGGAAGGGAAAGACAATCTCGTTATTATTGACGATTCCATTGTCAGGGGAACCACTCTCAGAAAGAGTATATTAAGGATCCTGGACAGGCTAAATCCCAAAAGAATTGTTGTAGTTTCATCTTCTCCTCAGATTCGTTTTCCTGACTGTTATGGCATAGATATGGCCAAGCTGTCAGATTTTGTGGCCTTCAGGGCAACGATAGAATTGCTGAAGGAACGGGGCATGAAAAGCATCATTAATGAAGTCTATCTCAAAGCCAAGGAGCAATTCAAACTTCCTGCCGAGCAGATTCCAAATTATGTGAAGAAAATTTATGAACCTTTTGCCCCGGAAGATATCTCTGATAAAATAGCTGAAATGCTGAAAAATAAGAACATTCAATCCGAGGTGAAAATCGTCTATCAAACGGTGGATAACCTGCATAAAGCTTGTCCCAATGATTTGGGCGACTGGTATTTTACCGGTGATTATCCCACTCCTGGAGGCAACAAGGTAGCAAACCTCGCATTTGTCAATTACATAGAAGGAAAAAACAGGCGGGCTTATTGAGGCGCGGCTTGGTTTCTGATCCTTTCTCTCATGCGTTTTTTTTATCTTTTTTATACATGATAAATTCTAATTAGTGGCAATAAGAAAACTAACAAATTATTCTAAAGTGGTTTTAAGAAGGCGTCAAGAACAAGG
>CAYFUP010000105.1:0-11602 GCA_964346235.1 uncultured Bacteroidales bacterium
ATGTATTCATTTACTTAAATTATATTCTATAATTTTTTTATCATTTTTTACATTAGTTTGTAATTTTCATTGATTATTTATAATTAATTTAATACTTTTTTTAATTATATGATTTAAATATATTATTTTAATTGTATATAAACCAATAGTTTACACTTATAAGGGTTATTATTATTATTTTTATATTTTCTGATATTTTACCCCTATTTTTTATACCCTTTAATATACTTTTTTTTATTTTTTTTTAATTTTTACCCATATTTTTTTAGGGTTTAAATTTTTTTTATTAATTTTACATCGTGAAATTTTAATTTAAATTTAAAAGCTATGAAAAAAACAAAAATCATTTTTGCCATTATCATGATGGCATCGATCGCATTCCTGTCAACAAATAATTTGAAAGCACAGGAAGAAGAAGAATCTGCTGTAAGTGCAGGATTTGACCTTTACAGCACATACGTATGGCGAGGTGTTGCCTATGGGGGGCCATCCCTGCAGCCCTACGTGGATTTTACAACCGGAGGATTTTCTGTCGGCGCTTGGGGATCCCAAAGTTATGACGGAGGTCAGGAAATGGACCTTTATCTTTCTTATGGCTTCGATTTTGGTTTAAGCTTAGGCCTCACTGACTACTATTATCCGGGAACGCCCTATTTTGAATTTTCTGATTCTATAGGTGCACATGGCTTTGAACTGAACCTGGGTTATGAAATCTCAGGATTCAGTATCGGAGGCAATTATATGCTGAATGAAGCCGGGGGTGCCGGAACTGCAGGTGGCGACATGTATTTCGAGCTGGGTTATGCCCTGGGGGCCGTCGATCTTTTTGTTGGAGCCGGTGACGGATGGCATACCAGTGACGGAGAATTTGCTGTATGTAATGTCGGACTGGGAACCAGCAAGGACATTAAGGTAACTGAGCGTTTCACTATTCCATTGAGCGGATCGGTCATTCTCAACCCTGAAACGGAACAGTTTTATATAGTAGCAGGATTATCATTCTAAGGATAAACCAAACCTGCTTATAAGAAGGAATTAGCGATTTCAATAATTAAGAATTAAAAGATCATCAAAATGAAAAAAATTGAAGCAATTATCCGAAAAACCAAGTTTGAAGAAGTCAAGATTGCTTTAAACAATCAAGGCATCGATTTCTTCTCATTCTGGGAAGTAAGGGGGGTTGGTAAAGCAAGGCAAAGCCGCATATACAGGGGTATTGCTTATGATACCAGTTCCATTGAACGTACGCTCTTATCCATTGTCGTCAGGGATAAAAACCTTGACAAAACTGTGGAAGCCATTTTAAAATCGGCTTATACCGGAGAAGTTGGTGACGGAAAAGTCTTCGTTTCCGATATCATGGAGTCATACCGTATAAGAACCGGGGAAAGTGGTGATGAAACCTTATACGTTAAAGAAGATGAAAAACTTTAAAAGCTTATTATCATGGAAGAAACAACAATTTTAGTTGATATAGCAACAACAGTCAGCGAAAACATTATATCCATTGATACCATCTGGGTATTAGTAGCTGCAGTACTGGTAATGTTTATGCAACCCGGTTTTGCAATGGTCGAAGCCGGTTTTACCAGGGGGAAGAACACAGCCAATATATTAATGAAGAACTTTATGGACTTCTCTTTCGGTGCCATCGTATTTTGGCTTATTGGTTATACCGTCATGTATGGAGAAAGCATCGGCGGATTTTTAGGAACACCCAGCTTGTTTTTTGACAGCGAGGCCATTAACGGGGTCCCTGACAAAGCCAGCCTTATGTTCCAGACCGTGTTTGCAGCTACGGCAGCAACCATCGTATCAGGGGCCATGGCTGAAAGAACCAAATTCAATGCTTATATTGTGTTCTCTATTGTAATCACGATGATTATCTATCCCATTTCCGGACACTGGGTATGGGGTGGCGGATGGCTTTCTCAAATGGGTTTTCATGACTTCGCCGGTTCCACCGTCGTTCACTCGGTCGGCGCCTGGGTAGGTTTGATGGGAGCCGCTGCACTCGGACCCCGAATTGGGAAATACATGAACGGTAAGCCTTCTGCTATACCCGGACATAACATGCTTTTAGGAGCTTTGGGAGTTTTTATACTATGGTTTGGCTGGTTCGGGTTTAACCCCGGTTCTCAGTTGGCGGCTGCCGGAACAGGAAATGCTTCAGCCATAGCCCATATCTTCATCACAACAAATCTGGCGGCTGCCGGAGGAGCTGTCACTTCCATGCTGGTTTCCTGGGGAAGGTATAAAAGACCATCCTTAAGTTTAACCCTCAACGGGGCTTTATCCGGATTGGTAGGAATTACAGCCGGCTGTGACATTGTTACCCCGGGTGGTGCTTTAATTATCGGAATTATCGCCGGATTTGTACTCGTTTTCTCGGTAGAATTCTTTGATAAGAAGTTAAGGGTGGATGACCCGGTTGGCGCCATTTCTGTCCACGGTGTTAATGGAGCAGTGGGTACCATTTTAGTAGGACTGTTTGCCACCAATGGCGGACTTTTCTATGGTGGTGGATTTTCATTGCTTGGCGTACAGGTAGTTGGTGTACTCGCCATCGGCGCCTGGGCATTGCTATTGGGCTTCATATTATTTCGCATATTGAAAGCAACAAACGGATTACGCGTAGAAAAAACAATTGAAGAAGAAGGACTGGATATTTACGAGCACGGAGAAAATGCTTACAACTAGCGTTTGTCTATTAGATCAAACGTCTGACTTTAATTTACAGGTATTTAATTGTGTTAATGGACAGACCCTTAAAACAATGGAGAATTTATGAATAAATGGATTTCATATTTTTCATAATAATTATTTTAAGTTAAACATAGAAAAGCCGGTTGAATCAACCGGCTTTTTTTATGTCTAATCATACAATAATAAAATATGTTAAGCCAAAAAATTATCCAATTATTTTAATTGTTTCTAAGCATTTTCAAATCATATGGAATATATATAACTGATTGCTTTTCTTAAGTTTTCATTCCTGATATTGATGAAATGAACCCAAACCTGAGCATATATTTAATATGAATAAAATTTAAATAAAAGTGAATATTTATATAATTTAGCAGCTCTTTTTCGTTTATTGGTTGATGTTTTAATCATCATTGTCTAATGTAAATTGTAATTGCTAAACTATTAAAGATGCGCTTTGTGTTAAAAAGACCCTACATGTCAATTGCTATTGTTATCGTTCTCGCTGTTTCTGCTTATTATGTGATTAAACTAATTGTTCCTGCTGAACTAAAACCCGGGAAATATACCACGGATACGGTGGACAGGGGACCGGTGATAAAAACCATTGAAGCCTCCGGTGTTGTGGAACCGCTCAATGAAAGCTATATATACAGTCCTGCCAGCAGCACCATTCAGACCATCATCAAAGAACCCGGAAGTAAAGTAAATGCCGGAGAGACCATCCTGTTGCTTGATCAAACGCCTGTTAAAGAAGAAATCGAAAACCTGGAAAACAGACTGGCAATGCGCAAGAACAACCTGCAGAAAACCATGCTAAGCGCCAGAAGCACCAGGCTTGATTTGGAATATGACGTAGAAACCAAAAAACTTCAAATTGCTTCCATAAAATCTGAATTGGCTGACCAGAAACAATTGCTTGAAGTGGGCGGTATATCTACCGCGAGACTGGAACAAACCAAACAGGAACTGGTATCTGCCCAGAAAAACCTGGAAATGATCCAGGAAAAAAACCACTTTCGCCTGAAGCAGCTCGAAGCTGAAGAAGAAGGCCTCAAATTGCAAATTGAAAGCCAGGAAAAAGAACTCGAGAGCAAGAAAAAATTGCTGGAAAAGATGAGAATTTCTGACCCTTCCACCGGCATCGTGCTGAATATCTATAAAAAAGAAGGAGAAAAAGTGAAAGAAGACGAATTGCTTGTCATTATTTCAGATCTCACTTCCTTTAAGATCATCGGTTCCCTCGATGAAAGTCAGGCCGATTATGTAAAGACCGGCAAACTGATCTATGCAGTCATTGATAATGAAAGGCTATCGGGAAGAATCGGTAACATCAAACCTGTGATTGAAGACAACAAGATTCAGTTCGATGTTTATCTCGACAACTCCAGTCATCCTAAATTAATTCCTAACCTTCAGATAAACTTACTGGTGGTCAGGCAAAAACGGGAGAACGTCATGCGTTTGAAAAACGGACCGGCCATAGACAAAGGCCAAAACCACACCGTATATATCATCAATGATAACAAAGCCTATCTTCGTGAGATCAAATCCGGGCTAAAAGGGGATAATTTTGTTGAAATCACCTCCGGTGTTAGACCCGGTGATAAACTGATTACTTCCGATGTATCCTCTTTCAGAAGGTCAAATGAAATTGATATAAAATAGAAAGGCTTTGTTTACCATGATTAGGAAATTAATTATATTCTTTAGCTTATCTTTGTTATTGATTAATGCCTACTTTGTTTCTTCTCAACAAAATAGCATTTCATCTGAAATCTCAGATTCTCTATCCATGTCCGCCAGCGATACCCTTTTCCTTCAAACCCAGGACACCATCCTCATGAAAATCAATGACACCATTGTTTCCATTGATAAAGATACCTCAGGAACCCCTTTGAGCCTGGATAATGTCATCAATCTGGCCATCAAACAATCATCTGCCGTCAGGTACGCACAAAATGAGGAACTAAATCATTACTGGCGTTATCAAAACTTTCGAACCAATTTTCGTCCTCAATTAAATTTAAGAAGTGATTTACCGGAATACAGCCATAAAACCGAACCCATCACCCAGGATGACGGCTCCATTAAATTCCGGCAAATATCAAACCTGGAAAATTCTGCGACCATCTCGCTTAATCAAAGGATCCCTCAGTTAGGCACCTATATTTATGCCGCCACCTCCCTTTACCGGGTTCAGGATTTTAATAAAGAAGAGGTTGAATTTTCAGGAAGTCCTTTCAAAATAGGATTTCGGCAACCCATCTTCGGATACAACTGGATGAGATGGCGTAAAAAAACCGAACCATTGATATATGAAGAAGCCCAGCGAAATTTCATTGAATCCATCGAAGAAATATCTTTACGTGCCACCAAGCGGTTTTTCTGGTATCTCCGGGTGCAAACCAATTATAACCTGGCCAAATCAAATCTTGAAAACAGTCAGGATAACCTTGAAATAGCCAAAACGAGACAAGCGCTTGGTCTTATATCAGAAAATGACTTTTCAAGGATACAATTATCCGTCTATAGTGCCCAAAAGGATCTGAATGAAGCCCAAATGGAATTAAAAAACGCGGATTTTGAGCTTAGATCTTACATTGGACTGGATCAGGCGGAAGACATTGAATTAATCATGCCACTAAACATCGTCTTTTTTGACATTGACCCGGATATAGCCGTTGAAGAAGCCCTGGCCAACCGAAAAGAAACACCCAGATCGGAAAGAAGATTAATCCAGGCCGAACGCACATTGGTGCAAGCCAAAAGAAACAGCGGTCCACAAGTTACCATAGAAGGCAGCTATGGTATTTCCAACAGTGCTGATGATTATCAGGGCGTTTATAAACAACCGAAGCAACAACGGGAACTGGAGCTCAGTCTGAGAATCCCGCTGCTGGACTGGGGACGTTCTGCTTCTGAAGTAAAACTGGCTGAGTCCAGGCGTGATTTGATTAAATATGATGTGGAGCAGGATATGAAAGATTTCAGGCGGGAAGTCATCGTGCAGGTGGAGCAATTCAGTCTGCTCCGGGAACAGCTAAAAACGGTGAGGGAAGCAGATATTGTAGCGGAGAATGGCTATAAGATTGCCTTAAGGAAGTTTCAAAACGGGGAAATCAGTATCACGGACCTGAACATATCATTATCCGAAAGGGAAAAAGCAAAGCGCGATTATATCCGGTCACTGGAAGACTATTGGGAAGCCTATTATAACCTCAGGATATTGACCCTTTACGATTTCGAAATTCAGCAAAAGATCTCCTATGATAATCCGATGATTGAAGAAAGCCAATAATCATAAAAAATTATCATTTTTAGGATTAAAATTATTTACTTTGCGCTTTTAAAATTTACCAAAAATTGAAAACAACCAAGTACATCTTTGTAACCGGCGGGGTAACATCTTCACTTGGAAAGGGCATCATATCTGCATCTTTGGCCCGGTTATTATTGGCAAGAGGATACAATGTCACCATACAAAAACTGGATCCTTATATCAATGTTGATCCGGGGACATTAAACCCTTATGAGCATGGAGAATGCTATGTAACCGAAGATGGAGCCGAAACAGATTTGGATCTCGGACATTATGAAAGATTTATTAACCTGCATACCACCCAGGCCAACAACGTGACCACAGGCAGAATTTATCAGTCCGTGATCAACAAAGAACGCAAAGGGGATTACCTGGGAAAAACCGTTCAGGTGATACCGCATATTACAGATGAAATAAAAAGGTACATCAAATACCTGGGGTCCAAGCATAAATTTGATGTGGTGATTAGTGAAATCGGCGGAACTGTAGGCGACATAGAATCCCTCCCATACGTAGAAGCCGTTCGTCAACTAAAACGGGAACTCGGGCCTACCAGCAGCATCGTGATTCACCTAACGCTCGTTCCATTTTTATCAGCCTCCGGTGAGCTTAAAACCAAACCTACCCAACACTCAGTAAAAATGCTTCTGGAAAACGGGATTCAACCAGATTTGCTCGTTCTGCGCACAGAAAAAAAATTAAATGAGGATATACGGAAAAAAGTAGCATTGTTTTGTAACGTGGATGACGACTCTGTCATTGAATCCATCGATGCTTCTACCATCTATGAAGTACCGCTGTTAATGCTTGAGGAAAAACTTGACTTAACGGTGATGAAAAAACTTGCATTACCTATCAACCAGGATCCGGATTTGGATAAATGGGTGAACTTCATTGAAAAACTTAAAAACCCCAGGAAAAAAATAAGCATTGCCCTGGTAGGCAAATATGTTGAATTACCGGATGCCTATAAATCCATTTCAGAAGCCCTGATTCATGCCGGAGCCATTAATGATACGGATGTTGAAGTAAGATGCATTCATTCAGAAACCATTACTGCAGAAAACATATCAGACAAATTCAAGAACATAAAAGGCATATTGGTTGCCCCGGGCTTTGGCGACCGAGGAATTGAAGGTAAAATCCTTTCTGCTGAATATGCCAGGGAAAACAACATTCCTTTCTTTGGCATATGTTTAGGATTACAGTGTGCCGTGATCGAATTTGCCAGAAATGTACTGGGCATCCATGATGCCGACTCCACGGAAATGAGGCGCACCGCTAATCCTGTCATCGATTTAATGGAAGAACAAAAGGGAGTAACGGAAAAAGGAGGTACCATGCGACTCGGCGGATATCCCTGTGTGATTAAAAAAGATTCAAAGGCATACGATGCTTATAAAAAATCCGAGATCATGGAAAGACACAGACACCGCTATGAATTTAATAATCAATATATTGAAGACTTTGAAAAACATGGTTTCATCGCTTCAGGAATCAACCCGGATACCAATTTGATAGAAATCATGGAAAATCAGGATCATAAATGGTTTGTGGGGGTGCAGTTTCATCCCGAATATAAAAGTACCGTATTAAGTCCGCATCCACTCTTTGTAAATTTTATCAAACATGCCATTATGGAGTAAATGAATGTCTGATATCATATAATAAAAGGGGACATTCAAAAATTTCAATGAAAAGAGATGCGATAATAAACCCAAACTGGTAAGCCAATTCATAATAATAATTGATGTAATTTTCATTTATTAAAAGTTAAAAACAGATAAAAGAAAAGTATAAGATATAATGGATAAGAATACAGTTATAGGAATAGTTCTGATTACAGGGATTTTGATTCTCTTTAGCGTTTTAAACAAGCCAACTGATCAAGAGCGGGAAAAAATACAGCGTATTCGTGATTCGATCGAAAGGGCTGAGCTGGAAAAGAAAATCCGGGAAGAACAGCAAAAGATGAACGAAGCGAAAAATGTTCAGGAAGAGATAAAACCGGCTGAAGAAAGATCTCAGGAAGACCTTCAGAAAGAAATGCAGGATAAGCTGGGGGTCTTCGGAAATGCTGGAATGGGCGAGGAAGCGTTTTATACCCTTGAAAACGACCTCATCAAGCTGGTCATCTCCAACAAAGGAGGTAAGATATATTCCGCCGAAATTAAGGGATACCAAACTTATGATTCTTTGCCGCTATATTTATTCAAAGGGGACAGCACCACTTTCGGTTTTGAATTTTTTGCCCGTAACAGGCATATCTTTACGAATAACCTTTTTTTTGAAGCATACGAAACCACCAAAAACAATTATGCCAGGGATGAATCCAAAATCGCGCGGTTCAGGCTTGAAACCGGTGATGACAAGTTCATAGAATACGTATATCGAATCAATCCGGAAAGCTATCTGATTGACTTTGATGTAAATTTTATCGGGATGGATGATGTGATTGCCCCGAATACCTCCTATCTTGATTTTGTGTGGGAGGTTTATATGCCTCAGCTGGAGAAAAGTTTTGACAATGAAAATGACTATTCCACCATTTCTTATCATTTCCCGGATGATGAAGTGAGCGAGCTGTCATCCCGTGGAAAAGAAGAAAATAGTGAAGAAATCAATACCCGCCTGAAATGGATAGCTTTCAAGCAACAATTCTTTTCATCCATCTTTGTATCGGAAGATAATTTCTCAAATGCTTACCTGGAATTTGAAAAGCTGGATCCGAATTTAAAGCACCTGAAAAGAACCACGGCAAAAATAGGCATTCCTTACGATGTTTCACCAAATCAGACCAAATCCTATTTGTTTTATTTCGGACCGAATCATTACAATACTTTAAAGAAATATGACCGGAGTTTTGAGGAAGTCATACCGCTGGGGTGGGGAATATTCGGCTGGGTCAACAAATTTCTGATTATCCCGGTGTTTAACTTTCTTAATGGTTATACCGGAAACTATGGAATAATTATTTTACTACTGACCATTTTCATTAAGATCCTGGTTTTCCCGTTAACCTATAAGTCCTACATGTCATCAGCCAAGATGCGTGTCTTAAAACCTCAGGTGGATGAGATAGGCAAAAAGTTCCCCAAAAAGGAAGATGCCATGAAAAAGCAGCAGGCCACCATGGCACTTTACAAAAAAGTAGGGGTTAGTCCCATGGGCGGATGTCTGCCATTGCTTATTCAAATGCCGGTACTTATAGCCATGTTCCGTTTCTTTCCCGCTTCTTTTGAGTTGAGACAGGAAAGTTTTTTATGGGCCAATGATTTATCTACTTATGACTCCGTATTGAGTTTACCATTTGAAGTGCCTTTTGGATACGGAGATCATGTAAGTTTGTTTACCCTCCTGATGACCATTTCCACCATCATTTATTCCAAGGTGAATAGTCAGGCTACTGCAGGAGGCCAGCAAATGCCCGGCATGAAGATGATGATGTATTTTATGCCCATCATGTTGTTGTTTGTGTTTAACAATTATGCAGCCGGATTGAGCTATTACCTGCTGGTGGCCAACCTGTTTACTTTCCTGCAGATGTTTGTTATCAAACAGTTTGTGGATGACGAGGCAATACTCAAAAAACTGGAGGCCAACGCCAATAAAAAACAACAACAACCGGCAAAAAAATCGAAGTTCCAGGAAAGAATTGAAAAAATGGCCAAAGAGAGGGGACAGCAATTGCCCAAGAAAAAATAATGATTTTATTTACCGAAGATAAAAAGAAAAATCATCACATTTGGACAAAAACAGACATGGAAAGAATCGATGAATCCAATCCATCCGCTCCCACTTCCAGCAATAATAAGCGCTTAATCATCGGGACCATTGTTATCTTTATCGGATTGCTTTTCATTGGAAAGCAGTTCAATATGCTCCCCCGTGAAGTGTACGATGTAATTTTTTCCTGGCAGATGCTGCTCATCCTAATCGGGATTATCGGATTGCTGTTTCACCAAAACAAATTATTCGGTTCTGTATTGATTTTAGTGGGTGGCTTTTTTATTTTCACTGACATTTCATCCGTTGACCCCACCCTCAGAAAATTATTCTGGCCTTTGCTCCTTATACTTATCGGTCTGTTCATCATTTTCCGGAAACCTTTAACAAACTGGAGCAGAACAAAAGCTTCTGCCAGCGGATTACCGGGCGAATTTATTGATGACATTGCTTTTTTTGGTGGGGGACAATATAATTTTCATTCTGAGCATTTTAAAGGCGGGAAGGTAACCGCCATCTTTGGCGGATCCGAATTCGACCTGGCAGATTGCAAACAGGCTGATGGACAAAATGTAATCGACATTTTTACCCTGTTTGGCGGAACGACCTTTTATGTTCCGGATGACTGGAATGTGAAAGTTGACGTGATGAACCTGTTCGGGGGATTCTCCGATTCGCGGAAAAAAACCACTTCTCAGAAAGACAGCAGCAAAACCCTCATCATTAAAGGACTGGTATTGTTTGGCGGTGGAGACATCAAATCAGCCTGATTCAGCCTGCGGTGTAATTTTTTATAAAGACCTTCTCTAAGCTTAATTCTATAAAAAGCTGTGTGATTAATCCCAGACCGGTCATCGATCATTTAATGAACCGTCAGACTTCTTTGGCCATGGCTTCCGTGCTTTCCATCTTATTGATTTCGGTCAAATAAAAACCAAAAACACTTTTGGCCCTTTCCGGCGTAATTTTTTCATCATAAATACGAATATAATCCTCAATGCCGCTCGAGCGATACATCACTGCCAAGGCCGCATCAAAATTCGCATTCTCTATATTATTCTTCACGGCATAGGTAATCCGTTCAAATACTTTCCATGAAATCTGAAAAGGCAAATGCAGGTAAGCCATCTGCTCATTTTCTTCATCTTTATAAATATTATCTCCCCAGTCCTTTATCAAAAAAGGCTTGAATACCTTTATTTTAAATTCCGAATGCACTTTTTTTTGTTTATGGAATTCTATGCCATATTTTGCAAACTTTTCCTGCAAGAAATGCAGTTTCATATAACAATCCAATCCGATTATCCTCACGGCATTATAAAAAGATTGTTTGCCTTCTAACTCAGCATAGGTAAGGTTACACTTTTCCTGGGAATCTTTCTTGATAAGCTGACATACCCTCAGAATTTCTTCAAAAGTATGTTCTTCCTTCAAGACCAGGAATATGGAACGGGGGGTTAAATCCCTGGGCATGTTCCTTTCGTAATAACCAGGAAAAGGTTCCACACTCTCCATTACCAAGGATCTGGGTAAAGTATCGTGCTCAATGGAATTCAAGGTTTCCAGCTTGGTAATATATCCGAAAGTCTCAATTGTATCCATCATAAAACATTAATTTCGATAAAATTATACAATTTAAATCAGAATACCAATGATTATATGTATCCAGGCTGAAATAAACCCATACAATTTCCTGTCATCTCAAGGTTTTGTATATTCAAGTATATAAAATAATCTTGTAATCTACCTTTTCGTTCGTTACCCATTTATATCAAATGACTTTATTTAGTGGCTCTAAGCTACAATTAAAATCTTTAAAAACAATGGTTTACACTGATTAGTGTATGT
>CAYFUP010000106.1:0-11170 GCA_964346235.1 uncultured Bacteroidales bacterium
AAAAGGCCGGTCCGGAAAAAGGAACCGGCCTTTTTTGTTTGTTGTGCATGATATTTGATCAGTTTCTAACAATCAGAAGCAATGATATGCTTCAGATGTTGGCTATATTTTATATTTTTACTTTTTTAACCATTTGATTGTATTATGCAAATTATTAAATCCATCATCGGCTGGCGAAATATTAAACGGTTGTTCCAGATTGATCTGTTTCTGAAGTTTCCCATTGATGTGCAAATGGAGCAACTGGAGTACCTGCTGAAAAAATCGGAGAACACCACATTTGGGAAGCAATATGATTTCAAATCGATTGACAATGCCAGTCAGTTTAAGGAAAGGGTACCGATATTTGATTATGAGACCATTAAATCTTATGTGGACAGGTTGCGTGAAGGAGAGCAGGACTTGCTATGGCCGGGTGAAATCAAATGGTTTGCAAAGTCCTCCGGCACCACCAACGAGAAGAGCAAGTTTATCCCTGTCAGCAAAGAATCGCTGGAAGATTGTCATTTTATGGGAGGCAAGGATGCACTGGCCATTTATACCAGGCATTTTCCGGAAACGAACATCTTCAACGGCAAGAGCCTGACCCTCGGAGGCAGCAACAGAATCAACAACATCAACAATGACTCGTTTTATGGAGATTTGTCCGCTATCTTAATTGAAAACATACCTTTTTGGGCCAACTTCATCAGGGTGCCCAGTCAGGAAATTGCTTTGCTGGAGAAATGGGAAGAAAAACTGGAAAAAATCACCCATACCACCATGGACGAAAACGTCACCAGTCTGGCCGGCGTTCCCTCATGGAACCTGGTGTTGATTAAACATATTTTGAAGCATACTGGTAAAAACCATTTGCTTGAGATCTGGCCCAATCTTGAGCTGTTTATCCATGGTGGGGTGAGTTTTACTCCTTACCGGGAGCAGTTTAAATCTTTAATCCCCTCAGATGACATGCATTACCTGGAGACCTATAATGCCTCAGAAGGTTTTTTTGCCATACAGGATGAACCTGGCCGTGATGATATGCTCCTGATGCTGGATTATGGAATATATTATGAGTTTATACCCATGGAGGAACTGGACAGGGAGCAACCCAATGCGTTATCCCTGGATGAGGTGGAGATAGGTAAGAATTATGCCATCGTCATTACCACCAATTCCGGGTTGTGGCGCTATAAAATTGGGGATACGTTAACTTTCACCACGAAATATCCCTTTCGGATCAAAATCACGGGTCGAACCAAACATTTTATCAATGCCTTTGGGGAAGAACTTATCATTGAAAATGCTGAAAATGCCTTGAAGGTAGCTTGCGACAAGACAGGAGCGCTGATCAGGGATTATACAGCGGGACCGATATACATGGCAGAAAACGAAAAAGGCACCCACGAATGGCTGATTGAATTTGACAAAGAACCAAGCAGTCTCGAGTTCTTTACAGATATACTGGATAATGCCTTAAAACTGTATAATTCGGATTATGAGGCAAAAAGATATAAAGACATTACCCTTCGCAAACCGGAAGTCCGCAAAATGAAAAAGGGGGTATTCTATCAATGGCTTAAGGAAAAGGGAAAACTCGGGGGACAAAATAAAGTGCCCCGACTGGCAAACAACCGCAAATATGTGGAAGATATATTAAAGATTCATAATCAATGATAACGCATACCCATTAACAATGGCATGGCTGAAGCTTCTTCTTGTTTTTATGATGCTTTCTGCAGGGATGTCGGGCGATCCGGGAAGTTCTGAAAATTCCGGATTTTCCCGAAACTCAGCAACTTACTCCTCCTCCCAACAAAATGATCTTTTTAAGCTGGTCCGGGATAGTTTTCGCGTGAATGATGCGGACAGGGTGCTGGTAGATGAACTGAAGAACATTTATGTGATCCGGCGCAATGTTTTCATAAAATATAATGAAAATTTTGAAAAGCTCAATGAATATGCGCGCTTCAGTGCAGGAGCGATAACTTCCGCCGATGTGTCCAATTCCATGCGTTTGTTGTTGTATTATAGCCATTTTAACCAGGTGGTGTTTCTGGATAACAAGTTAAGCGAGCTTCGCAGTCCGCTGCTGATGGATGATATCGGGCTGACTGAGACAAGTGATGCCTGCGTTTCAGCATCCGCCGGATTCTGGACATTCGATGCCTATCATAAAAAGCTCATATACATCAATGAACATTTTGAAAAAAAGCATGAAAGCCTCAGCATGGAAAAATTCATTCATTATTCCAATCCGCCTGATGGGATGATGGAACAGGCAAACCGGGTTTTTCTTCATTTCAAAGATGCTGGCTTACTGGTCTTTAACCAGTTTGGAAACTTCGTAAAAAAAATACCTGTTTTCTCAGCCAATGATTTTCAGGTGAATATGCCCCTTATTTATTATGCCAACGAGAAATCGCTGAAACAATTTCACATGGTCACCATGGAAGAAAATACGATATTTTCAGGTAAAAAAATTAACATCAATAATTTTGATTTGATTAAAAATCAACTATACATTTTTGATAAAAACCGGGCAATGATATTTAAAGTGATAAAATAATTCCCTATTTTAGCCTATCCATAATTCAAAATATTCCGAATAAGAAAAGTATATGCATATTGCAGTCGCCGGAAATATCGGATCAGGGAAAACAACATTGACAGAACTGATGGCCAAACATTACGGGTGGGAACCGCACTATGAAGATGTGGATGAGAATCCGTATCTTGATGATTTTTACGAAGATATGCAACGATGGTCCTTCAATCTTCAGATTTATTTTTTGAACAGCCGGTTTTCACAGATACTGGAAATCCAGAATGCCGCCAGGACCGTGATTCAGGACCGCACCATATACGAAGACGCATATATCTTTGCACCGAATTTGCATTCTATGGGACTGATGTCCACCAGGGACTTCGAAAATTATTTTACCTTGTTTAATATGATGTCATCGCTGGTGGAGTCGCCCGATTTACTGATATATCTCAGGGCATCTGTACCGACCCTGGTCAGCCAGATTCAAAAACGCGGCAGGGAATACGAGGCAGGCATCCGGCTTGATTACCTCAAAAGACTGAATGAAAGGTATGAAGCCTGGATCAGTTCTTATCACCTGGGAAAAATGCTCATCATTAACGTGGATGAATATAAATTCCAGGAAAACCATATACATTTGAGTCATGTCATCGACAAAATCAATGCACAATTGCATGGCTTGTTTTGATGAAGCAACCAACCCGGAAGATTCTCCGGTGCTGTTTAATCCCCTGAAGCACCATGCCCGCTATTTAATACAAAAGATCAGGAACATGAACAGTGAAATCCTCCTCATCCAACTGGCAGAAGAATTGGGAGCCATCAACCATAATGTCATTGATGTATATACCGGCCGTATGCCGGTTCTTTCGATTATTACAGGCATTGAAAAATACCTGGTTGGACATGACCTGCTGGACAGTCACGAATACACGCAATGGCTCAAATCATCTTCCCGGAATTATCGGATTATATACCTTCAGGACAAATCATCCTGGACCTTAAAAACTGGTCATGAACAAAAAAAATATATCCATGTTCACCCGTCAAGATATTCTTATCATTCCATCAGGGTAAGGGGACTGACCCTTAAGACAGCTGTGGTGGCCATGGCCTGGCAGCATTTAAGAAAGGTAACCCCTGAAATGGCGGATATTAATGAAATGCGGGTCAACTATTTATCTGCATCCCCGCTAAAGACCATTTCAAACAGGACGGGGATTGGTGCGCTGATAAGGGTCTTAAATGAATTGGCATATGAAGATATATAAACCGGCAGGATTTACCAGAAGAGGCCCCAGGGAAACCAACGAAGACAGTCTTTATCCCGATCCGGGCAAAGTCAGCGAAGATCATCCATTGTTTATTGTCTGTGATGGTGTGGGAGGCAATCCATGCGGGGAAATGGCATCTGAACTGGCCTGCCGGGAATTTGCATCAGGATTTGACAATCAGCGGTTTATGGCTGATGAAGCGCTTAATTCTGTTTACCAGGCGTTTTCAGCATATGTAAGAAACAACGCACGGTGCAGCGATATGGCCACGACCATGGTCTATCTGAGATTATATGAGGAGCAAGCGGAAATCGGCTGGATAGGGGACAGCAGGGTGTATCATATCAGAGACGGCAGAATACGTTATCAGACCAGGGATCATTCCATGGTGAACCGTTTGGTTGAGCAGGGTATGCTGACTGAAGAAGAAGCCAGGCATGATCACAGACGTAACATCATTACCCGGGTGATAAAAGAAGGCGATGAACCGGTAGAATTCGATAAACATCATATATCTGATATCATGCCAAACGATTTCATCTTTTTGTGTTCGGATGGAGTACTGGAACACATTGATGAAGAATATATCCAACATCACTTCCGGGCAGATAATGCGGCAGAGTCGGTAGTCGCTGATATACTCAGCACCTGCGAAGATGTTACCCTGGATAATTATACGGCATATTTGATCAAGATTAAAGAATGATAAAATAGTTTCATGAATCCCACGAGAATAGCACATATCACTGACCTGCATATTGCCCCGGAAGGTGAAAAACCTTATGAGGCCGATACCCGGCAAACCTTCCTCAAAATTACGGAGGCGCTTAAAAGCGAATCTCATGATTACATCGTGATATCCGGTGATTTAAGTTACCGGGACGGAGACAAACAGACATACCAGTGGATAAAGGAAAAAATGGATGAACTGTCCAACGAATATTATATTATCTCGGGCAACCATGATGAGAATGAGGCACTGAAGAA
Organism: uncultured Bacteroidales bacterium; assembly: GCA_964346235.1. GTDB lineage: Bacteria > Bacteroidota > Bacteroidia > Bacteroidales > CAYFUP01 > CAYFUP01. The sequence goes on from CAYFUP010000106.1 coordinate 4,792, forward strand.
TGTTTTCCCGGATCAGCTCTCAGCGGATGATGGCGAAATCTATTATTACAAGTTGCTGAAGAGCAACCCCGCCATTTTCTTGGACACCTCGAAGGGGTGGATGAGTGAAAAGCAAATCATCTGGTTCAGGGAGCATTTGTTAACAGAAGAACATCAACTCACGATATTTATGCATCATCCACCTGCTTTTGGGAGAATCCCACACATGGATAAACATTTTGCCTTTCAGCAGATAAATGAGATGCAGTTGTTATTTAAGTCGTTCAGGGGAAATATCAACATTTTCTGCGGCCATTACCACATTGAGAAATCGATTGCCAGTCCTCATTTCAATGTTTTTATTACACCTTCCCCTTTCTTTAATATAAAGCATGAAGTGGAGGAATTTGCCATTGATAACTTCCAGGTGGCTTACAGGGATATTGTGCTGGATAATCACATGCTTTATACCAAAGTGAATTATATCTGAATGAGTTCATAAACGGTTAATAATCTTTACAATGAGGCGGCAGGGTTGTCAGGACAGGTTATTCTTTTTATTCTGGAAGATATAGCTTAACAATTTATAAACCAGCTTGGCAGCAATAAAATCCGGTGATTTATTGCTTTTTTGGGGACAAAGCTCCACCACATCAAATCCCACAATGTTTTTATTCTGGGCCACTTTTTTCAGGAATTTCAGGAGCTGATACCAATACAGTCCGCCCGGCTCAGGGGTTCCGGTGGATGGCATAATGGCCGGATCCAGCACATCCAGATCAATGGTAACATAAACATCCTCCGTTAATTGCTGTATGGCATCGTCTATCCAGTTGGACTGGTTATATATTTCCTCGGCATAATAAATTCTCGAACGCTTGGTGTATTTTTTTTCTTCCTTGTCCATACTCCTGATGCCCACCTGGACGATGGGACAATATTGTTTAATCCTGGCCATGACACAGGCATGGTTATAGGAACTGCCTTCATATGCAGGCCTCAAATCGGCATGCGCATCAAGCTGAAGGACCGACATATCCGGAAATTTCTCCTTTAATGCTATGACCGGGGCAAGGCTGATGGAATGCTCTCCTCCCAGGATCACGAGGAATTTGTTTTGGTCCGCAAATGGCTTGATTCTTTTCTGAATTTCCATGATGGCGGACTCGGGTGGGGATTTGAGGCTGACCGGACTGGCAGTGAAGATGCCCTGTCGGAATACCTCAGTGTTCGTTTCGATATCATACCACTCCAGTTGCTTAGATGCCTCCAGCAATGCCTTCGGCCCATTGTCTGACCCCTTCATCCATGTGCTTGTCATATCATAGGGAACGGGCACGATCACGATGCCGGCCACATCATACTGCTTAAAACCATCCGGAAAATCTCCAAAACTTATCATAAGGCATCCATTGATTACATCGTATAAAAATACCTTATTTTTTTTAATTTGTTATACTTTTGCTGAAATCTTAAATGTTATATGTCGGTCATTTTATACAACATCTCTTTAAGGATATACCGGACCGGGATTTTTGTCGCGTCCTTCTCTAATGAAAAAGCAAAAGCCTGGCTGCAGGGAAGAAGAAACATCTTTAAACGGATTAAAAAAGAGGTGAAAACCAATCAGAAACTGGTGTGGTTTCATTGTGCCTCCCTGGGTGAGTTTGAGCAGGGTCGTCCTGTCATAGAGAGGTTTAAAGAGAAGTTTCCTGAATACAATGTATTTCTGAGCTTTTTTTCTCCTTCAGGATATGAAGCCAGGAAAAACTATAGCAAAGCAGATCATGTGTATTATTTACCCATGGACAGCAAGAGAAATGCAAAAAAACTCATCAGTATCATTCGCCCGGAGATGGTGTTTTTTGTAAAATATGAATTTTGGTATCATTACCTGAAAACACTGCATGAAAACAAAATACCGGTATATTTGATTTCCGGGATTTTCAGAAGGGGACAGTTGTTCTTCAGAAATTACGGGGTATGGTATAAGAAATTCCTGGAGTACTTTTCTTATTTGTTTGTCCAGGATGAACAATCCAAAGCGTTACTCAACAAATATGGTTTCAGCAATGTCATGGTCTCCGGAGATACCAGGTTTGACAGGGTGCTGAATATCTCTTCCAGCATGGAGGTCTATGATGAAATTGAAACGTTCAAAAACAAAGAATTGTTGATTATCGGAGGCAGTACCTGGCCAAAAGATGAAGAATTACTTATTCATTATATTAACCATTCTCTTGAAAACATCAAATGGATCATTGCTCCCCATGAAATTAATAAATCGCACGTGGATGATATTCTCTATAACCTGACAAAGCCTGCCATCCGGTATTCTCAAATAGAAAATTCCGATTTGACCGAATTTAATGTGTTAATCATTGACAATATCGGCATGTTATCGTGTTTATACCGCTATGCCGAGATAGCTTATATTGGCGGAGGTTTTGGAAAAGGAATACACAACATTCTTGAAGCTGCCGTTTTTAGTATTCCTGTGGTTTTCGGACCAAATTACAAAAAATTCTCTGAGGCTGTTCAGCTGAAAAAGATAAACGGAGCCTTTGGGATTCATCACTACCGGGAGTTCAAATCAATAATGGATAAACTGATATACAACAGGCAATACAGGAAGAGTTGCGGCAACATCGCAGGCAGTTATGTGACCAACAACATCGGAGGCACTGATAAGATAATATCCCATATCTCCCGTCCCAGTTAATTCATTAAAATGCAGATGAACCCCATTTTATGGACTGAGCCGGCCGGTTCACCGAAAAACTCCGTCATATTGCATGATTGGCAGCAAAAGGAGCGGATGAAAGTGATATAATGTAAAACATGATAGCATTAAGATATGAACGAACAGGAAAAAGCGAAGATAGCACTCAGACATTTGAAGATAGATGATTATATTGATCTGCAGCGCGCACAGGATGAGGCATATCATGATATAGATGATAAACCCTGGGAAAAGAAAGACATCCGTAAGCTGTTGTCGATCTTTCCCGAAGGCCAGCTTTGCATTACGGTGGACGGCAATGTGGTGGCCAGTGCCCTCAGCATTATTGTCAATTACAAAAAATTTGGGGACAATCATACCTATAAGAAAATTACCGGCAATTATTCGTTCAATACCCATGATCCGAATGGGGACATTCTTTATGGCATAGAGGTCTTTGTGCATCCTGACTACCGGGGCATGCGACTGGGAAGGCGGTTGTACGATGCCAGAAAGGAGATTTGCGAAAGCCTCAACCTGCGGGGCATCATGGCAGGAGGCAGAATACCCGATTATTCCAAACACAGCGATCAGTTAACCCCCCGGCAATACATCGAAAAGGTAAAAAGAAAGGAAATTCATGATGCGACCTTATCGTTTCAGCTGTCCAACGATTTTCACGTCAAAAAGATATTGAAGAATTACTTGCCGGAAGATTCCAAATCGGAGGAATATGCTACCCTGCTCATGTGGGACAATATTTATTACCAGGAAGAAGAGAAACTGATATCATCCACCAAGAAGGTGGTCAGACTGGGGGTCGTCCAATGGCAGATGCGTCCGTTTCCGGATTTTGAGGCGCTCGTGACGCAGATGGATTATTTTGTGGATGCAGTGGCTGATTATCAATCGGATTTTGTGTTGTTTCCGGAGTTTTTTAATGCCCCCCTGATGGCGGAGTTCAACCACCTGGGGGAAGCAAAAGCCATAAGGGGTCTGGCAAGATATACGGAATCACTCAGGGATAAGTTTGTTGAGATGGCCGTTTCCTACAATATTAATATCATTGCCGGCAGCATGCCGGCCATAGTGGATGAAAAATTGCTCAACATCTCTTATTTGTGCCGGCGGGACGGCTCCTGGGATTATTATTATAAAATTCATCCCACCCCCTCCGAGATATCATCCTGGGGAATGAACGGCGGCAACCGGATTAAGGTTTTCGATACGGATTGTGGCAAGGTTGGCATTTTAATCTGCTACGACATTGAATTCCCTGAGCTGGCCAGACTTTACGCCGAACAGGGGGTTCAAATCCTGTTTGTGCCATACCTCACGGATACCCAGAATGGTTATAACCGTGTACGCTATTGCTCCAGGGCCAGGGCCATTGAGAATGAATGTTATGTCGTGATTTCCGGATGTGTGGGAAATTTGCCTAAAGTCAACAACATGGACATTCAGTATTCCCAGGCCGCCATTTTCACCCCTTCTGATTTTGCATTTCCCACGGATACCATTAAAGCGGAAGCCACCCCCAATACGGAAATGACCATCATAGCAGATGTGGATATGGATCTGTTAATGGAACTGCATGAGCAGGGCAGTGTCAGAAACCTGAAGGACCGGCGCCTGGACATATACCAGCTCCGGCTAAAACAGTAGGCTCATAGCCTCAGCTGATAAAACTTACCGGGAAGGCTTTTAATCAAGCCCATAAGCTCCAGGTTCAATAGCACAGGAGATATCTTACCAATGGCCAGCCCGGTTGCATCGCATAATTGATCCAGTGAAAGGCTTTTTTCTTTTTCAAGCAGGACCATGATTCCTTTTTCTTCCACAGTCAGTTCATCAAATAATTTTTGCTGTACCGCTTCCTGCTTTTCTTCAGATGTTTCCCAGTTCATGATATACTCCAGATCATGAATGCTTTCCAGTAAAGCCGCTCTGTGAATTTTTATCAGCTTGTTGCATCCGGCTGAATATTTATCATTGATCTTCCCAGGAAAAGCAAATACATCGCGGTTGTAGGAGTTGGCAATGTCAGCGGTTATCAGAGCCCCGCCTTTTTCTCCCGATTCTACCACAATGGTGGCATCAGATATTCCGGCGATGATGCGGTTTCGCTTTATAAAATTCGGTCTCTCCGCTTTTTGGAAACTGAGGAAATCGGTGACCAATGCTCCCTGACCGGCAATTTTGGAAGCCATGTTGCGATGGGCAGCAGGATAGATGCTGTTTAAACCATGGGCAAGGACTGCCACCGTCTCCAGCTCATGTTCCAGGGCGGCTTTATGGGCATGAATGTCTATCCCGTAAGCCAGTCCGCTGACAATGATGGCATCATGGTTCCGGTCGCGGATATCTGAGATGAGTTTGCGGCACAGTTCCTTGCCATAATCAGTGGCACTGCGTGTTCCCACCATGCTGATTATTTTTGACTTTTCCAGGTTCACATTCCCTTTCAGGAAGAGAAGCACCGGTCCGTCCTCACAGTTTTTTAGCCTTGAAGGATATTCCTGATCGGTATAAAAAAGGGGCGTAATCCTATACCTTTCCATAAAAGCGATTTCTTTCTCAGCCAGTTCCAGGTTCTTTTTATCCATCAGGTTTTTTAGTGTAGCTTTACCTATGCCCGGAATTTTGAGCAAAAGACGTCTTTTTTCATTAAAAATGCTTTCTACGCTTCCGCAATAGGCCAGCATTTTTTTTGCACTTATGTCACCTATGCCTGCTGCTTGCGCAAGGGCCAGTTTATATATCAATGAATCTTCCAATTTGAATGAGGGTTTGTTTTTGGTATTTATGAATTTTGGATGATAAAATTATAATATTTCACATTTCTTTGATCAGGTGGGATGGAATATATCCATCTGATCAGGTTGCGGTATGAAATCTTTTCATGAAAAGGAATGTCTTTTTTTAAGTATACAAAGACCAGGTGATTGGTTTCTTTTTCCTGTAAAGTCTCCAGCACATATTCTATTCCCGGGTGAAGGGGAAATACAGCTGTTTTGTTCGGTTCAAAAAGCCGGTTAGCCTCATAATCATTCGGAAACAGCATGGTACAGGTTTTTTTTTCATCGAACAGGAATATCTTCAGGTAACCGCTTTTATTTGGAGTGATCCTAAATTCCAGAGGTTCCCCGTTTTTATAGAAAGGTTCAATATTTTCAATGCTTAGATCAAAGGAATGGTCTTTTTTCCTGTCATATTTAATGACGGTTGCATCAATGGTCACTTCGAAATAAAAGTTGTCGAATTCATCCTGACCGCGGGTTTCATTGATGATGACGTAATCGATGACCTCCCCGCTGATTTCCACCGTGGAAATGGAATTAAACGTGTTCTTCATTTCTTCATTGGTCCCGGAGGTGTTCAGTACATCTGAGGCGACAATATGTTCTGAAATACCTGCTTTTCGTAAGGCTTTTTTCTTGGCTTCCATGATGGCTATTTCTTTCGCCTGCTCAGGGGTGATGTTTGCGATGACGGCCCGGCCCTTCACATTTTTTACTACCACTTCTTTGGCAGGGCTTTGAAGGGAGAACATGAGAAGAATAATGGCAATAATGACTGGTTTATACATGTTATAATGTGTTAAGAAAGGTTTGTAAATACAGTTCATCTGTTCAAAATTATTTTTTATAAGGTCAGATGGAACCTCCTTTTTGATCA
>CAYFUP010000107.1:0-11145 GCA_964346235.1 uncultured Bacteroidales bacterium
GTTTAACATAAAATTTATCACAGATGAACCCCTCATTAACGCCCGTTCACAAAATGAGATGAGATAACCATGAGGGCTCCATCGGCATTTGAAACGAAATAGTTGACTTTATTTAATTTATATAATTGAAATACAATGGTTTAACATAAAATTTATCACAGATGAAAAAGAATAATCTGAAAATTGAACTGAATAAAGGAGATGGCAATGGTAGGGCGAATACCATATCCTTAGAAGGGGAACTTACCCTGCATAATATCGAATCCATATGGGATAAGCTGCGGGAGGAGGTGCTTAAGAACAATAAACTCATTATAGAACTTCGAAATGTGGAAAACATGGATTTGAGCTGCTTGCAGTTGTTAAGCTCCATACAGCGTTTCAACAGCAATGTGAAGGTAAAGATGAATTTATCTGATCAGCTCGAAACCTTGCTGCTAAGGGGTGGATTTTCAGCCCTTTTAAATTAAATCAAAAATTTCAAAACCATGGAAAAGAATATTTTAATTGTTGATGATTCAGAAAGCATCAGGGAGGTGGTTAATTTTACCCTTGAGAATGAGGGGTATAAGGTTAAAGTGGGCGAAAATGGCAAGCATGCCCTGCAATACCTGGACGGTTCGCCCATTGACCTGGTGATCACCGATCTGTATATGCCTGAAATGAATGGCATTGAGCTTATTAAAGAAATTAGAAACCGAATTGAGTATGAAGGGGTTCCGATTCTCTTTCTGACCACAGAATCACAGGTGGAAAAGAAAAAGGAAGCCAAGGAAGCCGGCGCTACCGGCTGGATTGTAAAACCCTTTGTTCCGGCAAAATTATTAGCAGCACTTAAAAAAGTTATGAGATAATGGACCAGTTTCAACAGAAATTCATAGAGGAAGCCACTGAGAACCTGAATGAGTTAGAGGCTTCTTTGCTAAAACTTGAAAATCATCCCGATGACAATGAAATGCTTGAGCAGGTCTTCAGGGCACTTCATACCATAAAGGGAGGAGGGGCCATGTTTGGCTTCGAAAACATCTCCGAACTCACCCACAACCTGGAGAATATCTATGACTACCTGAGAAGCGGCAAGGCAAAGCTTTCAAATGACTTACTTACCACCACCCTTGCTGTGGTCGATCATGTAAAAAATCTTTTAAACGATCCGGATTTGCAAAATGAGGATAACCTCGACATGCAGCAAAAACTGCTGTCAAAAATTGAGCAGCTTACAAAAAGCTTTGATGAAAACAATCTGAATCAGGAAGTTAAGCCAGTTCAACATGACGGTGTTGCTGAAAAAAGCATGAGTACCTATTATATCTTGTTTCAACCCCATGAGGATGTATTGATCAATGGCAACAATCCGCTATATCTGATCGACGAATTATCTGACATGGGCACATGCCTGGTTTATGCTCACCTGAACAAGATACCTGATATAGAAGAAATCCAGCCTAAAAAATGCTATACCTATTGGGAAATATTTCTGGCAACTTCCGGAGATATCAATGAAATCTCAGATATTTTCTTATTTGTGGAAGAAGAATCCACCCTGGAAATTCACCAGGTAAGGCCTTATAATCTTATAGAAAACAAAGAATTCAGCGAAGCGCTTCATCATCTCTCAAAAAACGATAACGACATAGGAATAAATCAGGTTGAGGATATCATTAAGTCCATTGAAGATAATACCCATAAGAAAACCAGGAACAATGGCCAGGCCAACGGAAAAGACAACACCATACAAAGCATCCGGGTGGACTCAAAGAAGCTGGATACCATGATGAACCTTGTCAGTGAACTGGTTACCACACAGGCCAGGCTTTTGCTTTATGCCCAGCAAAAAGATAATTCAGAATTAACAGAAATATCAGAAAGTGTCCAGAAGCTCTCAAGACAGCTAAGGGATAATGCTTTCAGTATTGTGCTGATTCCTATTGAAACGGTCATTACAAGATTTAACAGGCTGGTGCGGGACCTTTCCCTGGAATTGAAAAAAGAAGTCAGCTTTACCACGGAAGGCACGGAAACGGAATTGGATAAAACCATCATTGAGAGTCTTACAGACCCTTTGCTGCACATTATCCGGAACAGCCTGGACCATGGTATAGAAACCCCGGAGCAAAGAAAATCGGCAGGGAAACCGGAAAAGGGCAATATTCATTTAAAAGCTTTTTACTCCGGGGCTGATGTTATTATCCAGATACAGGATGACGGGGCTGGTATTGATGCCGAGAAAATCCGAAAAAAAGCCATTGACAGGGAAATTATCAGTCCTGAAACCACCATGAATCAAAAAGATCTGTTAAACCTGCTTTTCCTGCCCGGTTTTACCACGGCGGAGAAAATTTCTGATGTTTCGGGAAGGGGAGTTGGCATGGATGTCGTAAAAAGAAAAATTCATGAGATAAGGGGAGCCGTGGAAATATCTTCTGTGAAGGGACAGGGAACAACCATCAGTGTAAAATTGCCGCTTACCTTAAGCATCATTGACGGTTTGCTGGTGAAAATCAGTGATTCGAATTATATCATTCCGCTAAGCATCATTGATAAAATTCATGCCGTTGAGCATCCCACCATAGCCAACAGCTTCAATAACCTGGTGGTAATGGATGATGAAAAACTGCCCTTTTATTATTTGAGAAACGAGTTTAACTGTCCCGGTGATGCCCCGGAGATGGAAAACATCATCCTTGTCAAGTATGAAGACAAGCGCGTGGGCTTGGTGGTTGACCATGTAATCGGGGAATACCAGGCTGTGTTGAAACCCCTGGGCAAATACTATAAAAACCAGGACGAGATATCGGGTGCTTCCATTTTAGGAGATGGAAACGTGGCCCTGGTAATGGATACAAACAAACTAATCAATAAATTAATTGAAAAACACCAAAATTTGGAGGAAGTTAAAAATGAGTAACGAAAATCAAAAAGAAAAACAACAGCTAATCTCCTATTTAACCTTTAAGCTGGGAGAAGAAACTTTTGCAGCGAATGTCTCCAAAGTGCTCAACATTTTGGAAATGACAAAAATCACTGAAGTTCCGCAGGCCCCGCCCTATATGAAAGGCGTTATCAATTTAAGGGGCACTGTACTGCCTGTGATTGACACCAAAGTAAAATTCTCAATGGGGAAGACTGAGTTTTCCACCAATACTTGTATCCTGGTGCTTGAAATTGACATCGATCAGGAAACCATTCATGTTGGCGCCATCGTGGATTCCGTCCAGGAAGTCCTTGAAATTGAAGATGAGCAAATCCAGCCGCCACCAAGCATTGGAACCAAGTACCGTTCAGAGTTCATTGAAGGCATGGTAAAAACCGATGATGAGTTCATCATGGTGCTGGACATGGACAAAGTCTTTTCTGCTGATGAACTTTCCCTGTTGAAGGAGTCAACCCCTGAAAAACAGGAGAAACAGGATGAAGATGCATCTAAGGAGGATAGCAAAGCAGCAAAAGAAGAAAAAAAAGAAACCGTGAGTCATTAACCAAATGTGAAATTTAAAAAAACTTATTAAGGAGAAAAAAATGAATTGGAAAAACTTAAAATTAGGACAGAAACTGGCTGTCGGCTTTGGCGCACTAATTATAATATCTATAATTCTTGGAGCCATTGCAGTTACGAATATGTCGAACATTAAAAAAGACAACAGCTACCTGGCAAATGAATACCTGCCTGAGATAGAAATAGCCAACAACATTGAACGCACCTTTTTGATGGCAATGTTTGAGCTTAGAGGGTATAATTACAGTGAAGAAAACGAATTTCTTCAAAAAGGAAGGGATGAGCTTAGTAAAACCAAACGCCACTTGCAGGAAGCTTATGATCTGGCCAATGAAGCAGAAACATTGGTGAAACTTGAAGGCGCAACCCAACAAGTTGATGATGCAATACAGAAATATGAAGATTTGCTGGATCAAACAATAGAGATCACACAAAAGTTGGAGCAGAATAGAACAAAAATGGACGAAGCAGCCAGTGCGTATATGAAAAGCTGTGGCACTTATCTTGATCATCAAAACAATGCCATGCAGGAGGAAATTAATGCCGGGAACACCAATACGGGCAGGCTGCGGAAAATTACGCTTGTGAATAATATCATTGATTCAGGGAATGAAACACGTGTGGCAAATTTTAAATCCCAGTCAAGAAGAGATTTGCAAGCTTTGCAATCGGCAATCAATGACTTTGAAGCTTCCTTTTCCCTTTTTGATGATTTAAGAAGTTATACCAGATTAAGGGAAGACCTTGCTTTAATTGATGAAACAGAGCTGGCAGGACGTGATTACCTGACAGCCATGCAAAATTTCGTGAACAATTGGAATCAAAGGGAACAACTTGGCGAGGAAAGGGTGCCGGCTGCATTAGCGGCCCTTGATAACGCACAGGCTGCAGCGAATGCCGCCCTTGAGGGCACACAAAATATTTCTGATGAGTCCATCGCTTCCATTGATAACTCTAACCGCGTGATGATCATTGGATTAATATTCGCATTGATTTTAGGTATCCTGCTGGCCTATGTCATTACTATAGCCATTACCAGGCCATTGCGCAAAGGTGTTGATTTTGCCCAGGAAGTGGCTCAGGGGAATTTAATGGCTACCGTTGACGTGGATCAGAAAGATGAAATTGGTGACTTGGCTGAAGCATTGAAGGGAATGGTGAAAAAGTTGAGGGAAATTGTAGCCAGCGTGATTGGTGGTTCTGAAAATATCGCAGCGGCCAGTCAGCAGATGAGCTCTTCATCCCAGGAAATGTCTCAGGGAGCCAGCGAACAGGCCTCCTCTGCAGAGGAAGTGTCTTCTTCCATGGAGGAAATGGTTTCCAATATTCAGCAAAATACCGATAATGCGCAGCAGACTGAAAAAATTGCTGTCTCTGCCACCGATAAAATGCGGGAAGGCAACAAGTCAACCGAAACATCGGTCAGTTCCATGAAAAACATTGCTGATAAAATCAAAATCATCAATGACATTGCTTTTCAAACCAACATTCTTGCACTAAACGCAGCGGTTGAAGCGGCCAGAGCCGGTGAACACGGGAAAGGTTTTGCGGTTGTGGCTGCTGAAGTTAGAAAATTGGCGGAACGAAGCAAGGTGGCTGCCGATGAAATTGATGATCTATCCAAAAATGGGGTGGAAGTCTCGGAAAAAGCCGGCAATCAGCTCAACGAACTGGTGCCTGAAATAGAAAAAACCACAAAGCTTGTACAGGAAATCAGTGCGGCGAGCATTGAACAAAACTCAGGCGCTGACCAGGTAAACAACGCCATTCAGCAATTAAACCAGGTGACCCAGCAAAATGCCGCTTCTTCCGAGGAACTGGCCACCAGCTCGGAAGAGCTTTCCAGTCAGGCTGAACAGTTGCGGGAAATCATTTCTTACTTTAAAGTAGATGAGCAGGAGATCAGCAAAGAAAGAAACCGGCAACACACTACCTTAAGCGCAAAGGGCAATAATCAAAAAACCCAGGCACCTGCCAAACAGAAGACAGAAGTTGCCCATATAAAATCCCAAAATGGAAATGGAAAGGGGCAAACTGAGCAAAAAGCTGAAAATGATCAAGGGGTTCATTTGAACCTGTATAATAATAACAATGGAAACGAGGAATACGAAAATTTCTAGCGTCTGAAACTGACAGTGTATGTTCCGGTAGCCCTGTCTGGTGACAGGGAAGCCGGAATTCATAAGGCCTTTAGCAATAGACAATTTTAAACCTAAAAAGGATACAGTTATGCAGTGGAAAAATTTAAAGATATCATCGAAGTTAATCACCGTGTTTTTATCAATCGGTATTGTTGCCCTGGCAGCACTAGGAATCATCGCCTACCACGAATCCAAAAAGGCCCTGGTGGAGAGTGCTAAAGGACAATTAATGGCTGTCAGAGACATTAAAAAGAATCAGATCGAAGATTATTTTGAAGAAAGATTAGGTGATTTGAAAGTATATTCAATCAATACAGCCATTCAGATGGCTTCCCGCAGGTTTATCCATGCATTTGATTCAGGCGGTCTTCAAAGTCAGCAATACATGAAGTGGGAACAAGCTCACGGACCGAAGCTTGAAAAATACATTGAAGCATATGGATATTATGATCTGTTTTTTATTTCCAATAAAGGAGATGTGGTTTATACAGTAGCCAAAGAAGCTGACCTGGGCAAAAACCTTGTTCACGGAGCTTTGTCCGGCTCCCCTCTGGCAGAAGCTTATAAAAAAGGTAAAAACCAATATGCCCTGACTGATTTTGACTGGTACGATATCTCCAATGAGCCGGCTGCTTTTGTATCCGGTCCTATCAATGATAATGAGGGGAATCAGATAGGGGTGTTGGCCTACCAAATATCCATCACCGCCATCAATGAGATCATGCAGGAAAGAAGCGGAATGGGTGAAACAGGTGAAACATACCTGGTGGGGCCGGATAAACTGATGCGTTCCGATTCTTACCTTGACCCGACAGGCCATTCAGTCAAAGCTTCTTTTGCAGGCACAGTGAAAAGAAACGGAGTGGATACGGAGGCTTCCAGAGATGCCTTGTCCGGGATAACGGACACAAAAATCATCATTGATTATAATGGCAATCCGGTTTATTCCTCTTACACCCCGGTGAGGGCAGGTACCCTCACATGGGCCTTGATGGCTGAAATCGATGAGGCTGAGTTGATGCAACCGGTTTTGACCTTGAGAAATGAGATACTCCTGATTTCTGTCATCATGGGCATCATCATCGTGGTGGTTTCCATCTTTTTTGCCAGGTCTATTTCTATGCCGGTCAACAAAGGAGTGGCTTTTGCCAAACAGCTTGCAGCCGGAAATTTAATGGCCACAGTGGATGTGGACCAGAAAGATGAGATTGGGGATTTGGCTTCAGCCCTTCAGGGCATGGCGAAAAAGTTAAGGGAGATTGTAGCCAGCGTTGTCGGAGGGGCAGAAAATATTGCGGCTGCCAGTCAGCAAATGAGCTCTTCTTCCCAGGAAATGTCGCAGGGATCCAGTGAACAGGCATCTTCAGCCGAGGAGGTGTCTTCATCCATGGAAGAAATGGTTTCCAATATTCAGCAAAATACAGAAAACGCGGAGCGCACAAAATCCATTTCCGAAAAAGCATCTCAGGGAATGGAGGATGTGAATCAGGCAGCAGAAAAAAGCCTTCATTCAGTGAAAGATATTAACGATAAAATTCAAATCATCAACGATATTGCTTTTCAGACCAATATACTGGCACTCAATGCGGCTGTGGAAGCAGCCAGGGCTGGTGAACACGGAAAAGGGTTTGCTGTTGTGGCTGCCGAAGTAAGAAAGCTGGCCGAGAAAAGCAAAGTCGCAGCCGATGAAATTGTAGGGCTTTCACAGTCATCTTACGAAGTAACTGAAAGTTCCGGAAAGATGATGTCCAGCATTATTCCGGAGATTGAAAAGACTTCCCAGCTGATTCAGGAAATCACTGCTGCCAGTCAGGAACAAAACTCAGGAGCTGACCAGGTAAACAACGCCATTCAGCAATTAAACCAGGTGACCCAGCAAAATGCGGCTTCTTCGGAAGAACTGGCTACCTCCTCTGAGGAACTTTCCAGTCAGGCTGAGCAACTGCGTGAAATCGTTTCATTCTTTAAAGTGAATGAAAGCGCCATTAAAAAAGAGAAAAACAAGCAGCAACAAGCATTTAAATCATACCAGACAGATAAAACAGATGCCGGACATGCAAAGCAGTCATCATTGATAAACCAAAGTAAGGAACAAAAAGGAGATAATAATCAAAAACAAGCCGTTCAGCAAACTGCCAGTAAAACATCCGGCGGAGATGGGGTAAACATACAAATGCATCAAAATAACGGAGATGAAGCGTATGAGAATTTCTAGTGCAAGCATAACCAAGTGATCGGACATGCCGGCCAAGCACTAGTAAATAACGGGCTGCATCAAATCTCAATGTTGAAAACAACAAGAGTTCCATGGTAAGCTTAAGATGGTGCAGCCCCTTTATACAGTTTTTCAGTTTTCAGTAAAACAATTACTAACAGGCAATTATAAATTCATATATTAAGAATTAATATTTAACCAAAACAAACAAAAATGAACTGGAAAGATTTAAAACTCGGAAAAAAGTTCTTCGTGGCATTTGGAGCGATTGTCCTCATCCTCGCAGGAGTTGCCATTTGGGCAATAACCGGCATAGGGACAATTGTTGAAAATGCGGAAGAAGTAATACAAGGCAATGAGCTCCGCACGGATCTTGAAGAAAAGTATGTGCAGCATCTGAAATGGGCCAATGATGTGAATGCATTAATGACCGATTCGGATGTCACCGAACTGAATGTGGAAACCGATCACACCCAGTGTGCTTTCGGTAAATGGTATTATGGGGAGGGACGTAAAGAAGCTGAAAAGCTGGCGCCTGAACTGAAACCTTATTTTGATGAAATGGAGGAACCGCACAAACATTTGCATGAGACGGCAAAAAAAATTGATGAAACGTTTGTGCAGGCTGACAGGAAACTGGGCAATGAGTTGCGGGAAGCCAAAACCGATCACCTGGCCTGGGCCCATTCAGTAAAGGATTACCTGGTAAGAAATGAGCAGGTGAATGAAATGGATGTGGAAAAAGATCCCACCCAATGCAATTTTGGAAAATGGTTAAGCTCAAATCACGTCCAGGAATTAAAAATGGAGTATCCGGAGTTTGCCCGGATGGTCTCAGAGGTAGAAAAACCGCACCGGGAATTGCATGAGAGCGTGATCACAGTGGAACGGTATTTCAGAAACGGCAATATCCAGGCCGGTAAGAACTATTACATGAACAATACCAAGCCCATGGCTTATGAAGTACTGGATTATATTGACAACATCACAGCATGGAATGATAACCAGCTGGCTTCCATGGATAAGGCCGGCCAGATTTACAATGACGAAACCATGGTGCATTTGAATGAAGTGGGCAGTTTGTTTGACGAAATCGTCGAACGCTCGGCGGATTTTATTATGACAGATGAGGTGATGCTTCATGAAGCAAGCAACACCAGAGCAGGTGTCATCATATTTAGTGTGATAGCGGCCATTGCAGCGATTATTCTCGCTACGGTAATTGCCCGCGGTATCATTGCACCTTTGAAAAAAGGAGTGGATTTTGCCCAGGAAGTAGCCAGAGGTAACCTGTTGGCCACTGTGGATGTAAATCAAAAGGATGAAATCGGCGATCTGGCCTCCGCACTGAAAAACATGGTTGCCAAGCTGCGTGAAATTGTTGGCAATGTAATAGGCGGTGCTGAAAACATTGCTTCTGCCAGTCAGCAAATGAGCTCTTCTTCCCAGGAAATGTCGCAGGGAGCCAGTGAACAGGCATCCTCAGCAGAAGAAGTATCCTCTTCCATGGAAGAAATGGTTTCCAATATCCAGCAGAATACCGATAATGCCCAGCAAACGGAAAAGATCGCCCTTAGCGCTACAGATAACATGAAAGATGGGAACAAATCCACGGAGATAGCTGTCGATTCCATGAAAAACATTGCTGAAAAGATAAAAATCATCAATGATATAGCCTTCCAAACAAACATTCTGGCGCTTAATGCTGCGGTTGAAGCAGCCAGGGCAGGAGAGCACGGAAAAGGATTTGCCGTGGTGGCGGCTGAAGTCAGAAAGCTGGCTGAAAGAAGTAAAGTGGCTGCTGATGAAATCGATGAACTCTCCAAAAATGGAGTGGGGGTGGCTGAAAAAGCCGGAAAACAGTTGGCAGAGTTGGTGCCTGAAATTGAAAAGACATCAAAACTGGTGCAGGAAATCAATGCAGCCAGCAATGAACAGAACTCGGGAGCCGACCAGGTAAACAACGCCATTCAGCAATTGAACCAGGTTACCCAACAAAATGCGGCAGCATCTGAAGAACTGGCTACCAGCTCTGAAGAACTGTCGAGTCAGGCTGAGCAACTGCGGGAGATCATTTCATACTTCAAAGTGGATGAGAAAAGCATCAGAAACAGTAAATTAAAACAGCAGTCGGCCATTCAGGCCAATGGCCATGATCAAAAGGGGCAACAGGGTCAAAAAACCCAAAAAACACAGGTGGCGCATATCAAAAGCAATGGCAATGGAGATACCAAAAAAGAAGAGAATGGACAGGGGGTGAAGCTAAAGATGTATAACACTGATGAAGATGAGTACGAAAAGTTTTAATTAGTGGTTCTAATAAGGCGTCAATAACTGCGTTATGCTCACCTTAAGCACCAGTCATTTACGACCAGTAAACTCCAGGCACTTAAGGCTCACATGCCTTGTTCTTGACGCCTTCTTAGAACCACTTTAGAATAATTAGTTAGTTTTCTTAGCATCACTAATTAAAAGGTTTGAAAGGAATGACGGGAGCATGGATACTATTAATATGAACAGGGTGTTTTATGGTGAACCTGAAACTCCATTTTCCCGCATTCCTTCTTTTAAAAGTAATAACCGAAACAAATAAAAATAAAATGTTCAATCAGGAAGCGCAGCATAGCATTGAAATCACGCTGCTGTTATGGCAGGAAGGCGATAATGCCCGGGAAATGGTCATTAGAAAAATTAAAATTGATAATTACGTAGGGTACCCTCAGCCATAGCAACCATGCAACATCCATGATAAATATGCATTAGCACACACCATAATGATTAAATTAATTTTGAATGTTCTATCCGACAACTGAAAATTAATTATTAACGGATGAAAAATTTTCTGAGAAATAATAGTAGAAATGAAAATGATGAATCTGTTTATTTAAAACATAAAATAAAAGCGGTGAATCCATCAGTAAATAGTATTCAGGATTATTATAAGATTACCATGTCGGGGAAAGAATTCCTGCAGCTTAGCAACTTTATACAAAAGGAGGCAGGAATCAAAATGCCGGAGGTAAAGAAAACCATGCTTCAAAGCAGATTGCAGAAGCGGTTAAGGCAATTGCAGATTACAAGTTTTGAAGAATATATCGAATTTGTTTTCAAAAAAGGGAATGAATCGGAAGTTCTTCATATGATAGATGTCGTGAGTACCAATAAAACGGATTTCTACAGGGAACCACTGCATTTTAAATACATGACGGATGATTTGTTGCCAAATCTTATTAAAGAACTGAATCACAAAACCATTAAAGTATGGAGCGCTGGTTGTTCCAGTGGTGAAGAAG
>CAYFUP010000108.1:0-10974 GCA_964346235.1 uncultured Bacteroidales bacterium
ATCATCGAATATTTGCAGGAGTCATTATACAAGATATAGATACCTTCATTGATAATAACAAAAATTATTATATAAATTAATATAAAACAATGACTATCAGAATATCTATACTATTGACCATTTCATGGATGGTTTGTTTTTCGTCTTTGTTTACTGTCATGGCACAATCGCAAGAGGCGAAAGCTAATCCATGTTTTATAGGCATTAAACCCCAATATGGTTTTATTATCCCGCATTCTGAGTCTATTAAAGATATTTCTCACAGCAATCCATACGGTGTAGAGATTGAATATGGCTGGCATTTAAATTCCGAAAGCGACTGGAAACGATGCAATTGCTATTCAAAAGCCGGATTCTCCATTATTCATATGAACTATAACAATCCGGAAATACTTGGAAGCAACACCAATCTAACAGCCTTTGCCGAACCTTACTTTAATTATAAGTCGAACCTGATGACTTCTTTAAGGATGGGGGTAGGACCGGCATATACCAGTAAGTATTATCATGAAACCAATAATCCGGAAAATTTATTTTTCAGTACCCCATTCAGTTTTTTTATCAACATGGATTTCAATGTTTATTACCGTATCAATCGTCAATGGTTTGCACAGGCTTATTTTAAATACAATCATATATCCAATGGAGGCATTAATGAGCCGAACAAAGGAATGAATTTTCCCTCCTATGGACTCGGCGTGGAATATGCCCTTGAGGAGTTTGAGTTCAAAAACAGAAAGAAGATGGACATTGATTCAGCTTCAAAATACATAAGAAGCATTGGTGTATTTGGAACCGTTAAAAACGTATCTACCGGTGAAACGTTTTCGGAGCGCACTCCTGCATACATTTATGGTATTATGGGTAATTACGGAAGAAAAGTAAGCGTATTAAATGCCATTAGTGTGGGACTGGAATTCATCAGCGACGGTTCTGTGAAAGAAAAAAACAAATACAGGGAAAAGGATTTTGATCACCGGGTAGCCGGATTTTTAGCAGGAAACAATTTCATTTTCGGAAGATTTATTTTTTCGCAATACTGGGGAACTTACATTTATTCCCCTTCCATAAAGAAACATTTTTATCAACGATATGCCCTAACGGCCAATTTATTAAGGGGATATTATGTGGGGGTTACCCTGAAGGCGCATGCCAACGTGGCAGATAACTTCAATCTGATGCTGGGATATCAGTGGTAGCGGCCAAAACCTTTGATCAGCCTTGTCATCTTAACCGGGCCCCCAGCCTATTTTCGAATGCCTTCAGGAGATTTTGCATTACCTTATCAATTCTTTTATCCGTTAGGGTTTTGGATTCGTCCTGCAATATGAAACTGATGGCATAAGACTTTTTGCCTTCCTCTATTTTTTCTCCTTCATATACATCGAATAAATTCAACCGTTTTAAGATATTCTTTTCAGTTTCAAAGGCCAGGTTTTCAATTTGCCTGTATTTCACCTGTTTATCCAGAACCAGGGCCAAATCCCTTCGAACTTCAGGAAATTTGGGGACTTCCCTGTATATTATACGCTTGTTCCTTGCAGCTTCAAATAGATTGTCCCACTTTATTTCAGCAAAGAATATCTCGTTATTGATATCGAACATGTTTCGAATGGATTTTCGCACCCTCCCTGAGTCCGCCATGACTTTGCCGTCCAGCATGTATCTCAGTCCTTCCGCATATATATCGTTTTCCAGTTCTTCTATTTTCCATTCCCTGTTGCTGAGTCCTAATCGCTGAAAAATATTCTCCACATAATGCTTTAATTCATAGTAATCGACAGGATTTTCTCCTTTAATCCAATTGGGTTCATGCTGTAAACCTGAAAGAATAATGGATAAATGATTTTCTTCGCTGAATTGATCAAGCGTTAATTGATTTCCGGTCGCATGATAAAAATAACAATTGCCAAATTCAAAAAGTTTAAGGTTGTAATTTTGACGGTTTTGGTTATACTGAATGGCTTCAAGTCCACTAAAAATTAATGACTGACGCATGACATTCATATCAGAACTTAGCGGATTATATAACCTTACCAGATTTTCGGCTTTCCAGGATTTTAAATCTTGGTAATAACTTTCCCTGGTCAGGGAATTCGCCATGATTTCATTAAAACCCACATTGGTGAGGTAATCAGAAACAATATTTGTAAGCTTTTCATTATCAGGTTTGGGAACATAAGATAAAGAAGACTGTACCTGTTCCGAGACTTCCACATTATTGTATCCATAAATGCGCAACAGCTCTTCAACCACATCCGCCTGCCGGGTTACATCAACCCGGTAGGTAGGCACTTTAAGCTTTATAATCGCCTGATGTTCTTTCATTATCTCAAAATCCAAAGAAACCAGTATATCCTTTATGACTTTGCTATCAATGGTTTTGCCGATAAGTTGATGAACATATTCCAAATGCAAATCAATGATGGCATTGTCAATCTTATTGGGGTATTCATCCTGTATATCAGAGCTGATGGTTCCGCACGCTATTTCTTTTATTAACAGGGCAGCCCTTTTTAGGGTATAAAGGATATTGTTGGGATCCACTCCCCTTTCAAAACGAAACGATGAATCTGTTGAGATTCCATATCTTTTCGCTTTCCTTCGAATGGCTGATGGTTCAAAATAAGCACATTCCAGAAACACATGAGTGGTCTGATTTGTGATTCCGGAATCCATACCTCCCAATACTCCTGCTATTACCAGCGGTTTTTCGGCATCACATATCATCAGATCATCCCCGGACAGTGTTCTTTCCATTTCGTCCAGGGTTTTGAACTTGTCCCCTTCCCTGGCATTTCTGACTACAATCTTGTTGCCTGCTATCTTATCTGCATCAAAAGCATGCAGTGGCTGACCCGTTTCAAACAATACGTAATTGGTAATGTCCACTACATTATTTATCGGATTTAATCCGATGGCTTTCAACCTTGCCTGAAGCCATTCGGGACTGGGCTGAACTTTGACATTGCTGATGGTTACTCCGGCATACCTTGGACAGTCCTTTGCATTGATGATCTCAACAGGAATGACATAATCATCATTTTCTTTTTGAAAGTCCCTGACATCAGGGTATTTGACTTTGGTTGGCTGTTGCAAGGACAGGTAAGCTGCCAGATCCCTTGCCGATCCAATATGGGATGCGCCATCGATCCGGTTAGGTGTCAATCCGATTTCAAATACGGTATCTTTCGTTATATTGAAATAATCTTTTGCAGGGGTACCGGGTATTGTGTTTTCATCCAACACCATGATGCCTTCGTGATTATCTCCCAGACCAAGCTCATCTTCCGCACAAATCATTCCCTCGGAGACTTCTCCCCTTATCTTGGTCTTTTTTAGCTTAAGTTCTTCATCGCCTTTATACAGCGTTGTACCGACTTTGGCCACCGGTACTTTCTGACCGGCTGCCACATTGGGAGCACCACAGACAATGGGCAGGGGTTCCCCCGTTCCTATATCAACGGTTGTTATACTCAAATTATCAGCATTGGGATGTTTTTCACAAGTCAGTACTTCTCCAATGACCACCCCTTCCAATCCACCTTTAACAGATTCAAATTGCTCTATCCCTTCCACCTCCAGACCAGTATTCGTCAATATTTCGGCCACTTCTTGAGGTGTTACATCAAAATCCAGATAATCCTTTAACCATTGATACGAAACCTTCATATTTTTTATTTATTAGCTTTCAGTAAAAAAAGAATTCTTTTACTAAATTTTTTAAAGAAGCAAAAGTAAAAAAAATCAGGTAAGTAAGAGCAGGTGATAAAATAAAATTCCGAAAGGTATGAAAATGAACATTTTTGATCACTTCTTCTTTTTTCTCTTCACCGACTTTTTAATTTTTTGCTGTTGGTCGAGCAATTCGTTTAATGATTTTTTTATGGCCTTAAGTTCCCCGGCTTTTCGAAGAATCTCATTGTTTCCGTCTGCCAGTTTTTCAGCCCTTAAAGAAATCATTTCAACGGAACGGTTTCTGAGAAAAATGGAATATACAATCAGGAACAAAATCAAACCAATGGCCACCAACTGAAAAATCCAGGAGGTTATTTTTGCTTTTCTTTCGGCTTCATAAAATGATTGGATTTGATTTTGAATTGAAAGCGCTTTTGCCTTTAAGGAATCCATATTCTGACTGTTGCGTTCAATATGATTTTGAATCCCTTCGTAGTGCTTCTGGTTATTCTCTTCCAATTCATCAAATCTGGCATTTAACAAAATAAAATTCCGGTTGGATTTATCAATTTGATACCTTATGGCCTGATCATTCTTTTGCATGCTGCTTTTTAGTTCTTGAAAACGTTTCTCGATATGAAGACTGTCGTTTCCATAGATCATACCGGTCATAAAAAGAAACCAGGAGAGCACAATAATTTTTTTGTTCATTTGAAACATGTTTTACATGATGTCCTACTTTTCAACTTTTTGTTATGGCTTACATGATAAGTGTACAAAGTTAACATATTATTAATTCTATGTTAACTTGATGTTAACTAACTTGATCAGTATTTTATAATTTTTGATGAACTTTAGATTCAAGAACATGCGCTATTTGCCGGAAAACCTGTTATTATCAAAGATGGCTTTTCTTGATTTTTGTCCAAGATAGCCTCCATGATGGCGGAGTGCGTACTGCTCCAGTGTGAAGCCTATTCGTTTCATCATCATAACCACCAGCACATCACCTATGACAGTCATGGTGGTCGTTGATGTAGTGGGTGACAACCCAAGGGCACACACTTCCGCGGGATTGCCAGTAGAAATGACAACATTGGCATTTTTACCGAGTTTATTCTCCGGATGGGCAGTGATCATTATGTATGGAATGGAATCATAAAGTCCATCCACCAGGGTAATCAGCTCATCAATTTCCCTGGTTTTTCCCGAATTAGAAATAACCAGCAATATATCATTTTCCTGTATAACACCGAGATCACCATGCTGGGCATCACTGGGATGCAAAAATACAGCAGGTGTTCCCGTTGAACTCAACGTAGTGGCAATATTGTGGGCAATTTGTCCGGCTTTTCCCATTCCACTGGCAATAACTTTTCCATTTCTTTCGTGTACATGCTGATATATGAACTCTATAGCTTCTTCAAATCCTTTTTCAACAGGAATATTACGGATGGCTTCAGCTTCCGTATGAATAATTTTTTTTATTTCTTCCAGCATATGAGGCATGATGTTTATGCTCGCAAATATACCATTTTTGTTTAATTGGTAAGCCTGGTAACCTTTGAAATCCCCTTTATTTTTTGAATTCTCTGAATTAACCCTTCAAGATGTTTGGTATCTTTTATTAGTATTTTAAAAGTGCCGTCAAATAGTTCACTGTAGGAATTCATATTAATGGAACGAATGGTTACTTTTAAATCTTTTGAGATAATATCGGTAATCTGGCCCAATAAGCCAGCTTCATCCATGCCTGTAATTCTTAAACTGGTCTGAAAGGCATTGTTTCCGGACGTTTTTGTCCACCTTGCCCGGACTATCCGGTATGGATACTTGGTAAAAAGCATTTGGGCATTCGGACAATTTAACCGGTGGATTTTGATGCCTTCTCCAATGGTTACAAATCCGAAAACTTCATCCCCGAACACCGGATTGCAACATTTGGCAAGGCGATAGTCCACATTTTTTATTTTTTCATCAATAATGAGGTAATCATCCTTGAGATACCCTAATTCATCATAATCAATTTCCTGATGAAGGTTATCATCAGAAAGCTCCGGGATACTTTCGGGTGCCTGAATTTCCTTTTCTTTTTTGCTGTTCAGCAGTTTTTCCTTAATGTCGATGATGTCTATTTTTTCACTTGCCAATTGATAGTAAAAGTCCACTGCCGATTTGAACCGGTATTCTTTCAAAAGTTTATTGACCAATTCATCGCTATAAGGTATCTTCCAGTTTTTTAACCTCCTTTTCAAAAGCTCTTTTCCCAATTCAGCTTCTTTAAAAATTTCTTCCCTTAAAGAAGCTTTAATTTTGGATTTGGCCTTTGAGGTAACCACATAATTTTGCCATTCCTCTTTGGGTTTTTGGTTTTTAGAAGTGTATATCTCAACCTGATCCCCATTCTCCAGTGATTGTTTAAGGGTTACATTTTTGTTGTTTATTTTGGCTCCTATACAGGTGTTGCCCAGATCGGAGTGAATGTCATAAGCGAAATCCAGAACGCTGGAACCCTGGGGAAATTTTTTTAAATCACCATGGGGTGTGAATACAAATACTTCATCATTATAGAGGTTCAACTTTACATTATCAATAAAATCATCTGATGATGCTTCTGTCGATTCAATGATATCGCGAATGGTATTCAGCCAGTTTTCTATTTCATTGTCGCCCTCACTTTTCACTCCTTTATAGCGCCAGTGGGCGGCGTAGCCTTTTTCGGCTATTTCATCCATGCGTTGAGTCCGTATCTGAACTTCTACCCATTTTCCGTCAGGACCAACCACGGTCGTATGCAAAGATTCATATCCATTGGACTTCGGTATGGAAATCCAGTCCCTTAATCGCTGGGGATTCGGATTATATGAATCTGTAACAATGGAATATACGCGCCAGCAATATTCTTTCTCTTTGGCTGGCTTAGCATCCAGGATGATTCGTATGGCAAAAATATCATAGATGTCCTCAAAATCAAGATTTTGCTTTTTCATTTTATTCCAGATGGAAGCCACTGATTTTGTGCGACTTTTAATCTGAAAACCAAATCCTTCTTCCCTGAGTCTTCTTTTTATCGGGGCAATAAATTCTTTGATCAGCTTTTCTCTTTCTGCTTTTGATTCCTTTAGTTTTCTGGTGATAAACCGGTAGGTATCTTTTTCAATATACTTCATGGCCAGATCTTCCAGCTCCGACTTTAGATTGTATAACCCCAGCCGGTGTGCAAGCGGAGCATACAGATAGGAAGTCTCCATGGCAATCTTAATTTGCTTTTGAGGTTCAATGAAATGAATATTCCGCATATTATGAAGCCTGTCCGCCAATTTGATCAGAATAACCCTCACATCTTCCGCCATGCTTAATAAAAGCTTGCGAAAGTTTTCTGCCTGAAAAGATTTGCTGCGGGTATCCAGGCTCGATATTTTTGTGAGCCCTTCCACCATGGTCGCTATATCCTTTCCGAATTTTTTTTCAATTTCTACAAAAGAAACGTTGGAAGAAGTTACTACTTCATGAAGCAAAGCAGCAATAACAGAAGATATGCCCAGTCCGATTTCATTGGAAACAATGCCGGCCACCTGAACAGGATGTATAATATAAGGTTCCCCGGAATAACGGTACTTTTCACCATGTGCTTCTTTAGCAAGTTCAAAAGCTTCTATAATGTCATCAATATTTTCAACATCCCGGCTTTGCTTAAACGAGCTTAAAAAACGATTAAACTGACTATCTGCATTCACCGGTTCTTGCTGTATGACTTTACCGTTTTTCTCTTCCTGCATGATCAATGGTTTTATGCAAAAGTAATAAATGTATCACTATTCAATGTGTTGCAAATAGTATTCCAAAGTAAAAATGACATAAAAGATTATTATTTTTGGCTCATTAGAAAGGATTATTGCAAATTTCTTAACTGAAAATTATAACACCCATGAACAACCAGCGAAATATAAATGATTATAAGACTGCCTTAAAGCTTTCTTTCATTATATTGTTTTTAAGCTCGGCCATCAATGCTTTTTCACAGAAAAGACTGACCATTGAAGAAGCGGTATTTCCACGCAGCCATAACCTTGTCCCGGAAAACCTGAAACATTTGCAATGGAGAGGAAACACCAGTTATTTTACTTATGTTGAAAACAATGCGCTCATGCAACAAAGCGCAACTTTATCGAAACCGGTAACACTCTTAAGCATGGATGATCTAAACATCATCATCAATAAAAAAATCGATATTTCACTGAGCCGTTTTCCTGAGATGCAGTGGATAAACTTCAGGCAGTTTAAATTCGTTTCAGGAAACCATCACATCATTGTAAACATGCAAAGCAAAAAAGCAGACAGGGTGTTATCCTTTAATCCGGAAGGGGAAAACCTTGATTTTCATCAGAAAGAACCGCTGGTGGCCTATACGATAGGCAACAACCTCTTTTATTCTGATGAGGACGGGGATGAATCCCAGATAACCGCGGATACTGCCGTTCATGTCATTAACGGACAAGAAGTCCACCGCAGAGAGTTTGGGATTCATAAAGGCACTTTCTGGTCGCCCGAAGCCAATTACCTGGCTTTTTACCAAAAAGATGAGTCGATGGTCACCAACTACCCCTTATTGAATATCAACACAAGAATTGCCGGGGTAGAGCATATCAAATACCCCATGGCAGGGATGACGAGTCATGTTGTTAGACTGGGCATTTACAACCTGCTGACCAAGGAAACCATTTTTCTGCAAACCAATGATTCCCGGTACCTTACGAATATATGCTGGTCGCCGGATGAAAAATACGTTTACATTGCCGAAATCAACAGGGATCAAAACCACATGTGGCTGAACCAGTATGATGTGATCACCGGACAATTTGTAAAAACCTTGTTTGAGGAAACCCATACCAAATATGTGGAACCCCTCCATCCCATAGATTTTCTGGAGTCTGATCCGAATCGGTTTATCTGGCAAAGCCGGAAAAATGGCTATAACCACGTTTATTTGTACAAAAAGAATGGTACCCTTATCCAGCAATTGACCGAAGGGAATTGGGAGGTGACGGAAGTATTGGGTTTTGACGAAAAAGAGCGGTTTCTCTATTTTCAAAGCACCATCCGTTCACCCCTTGAGCGGCATTTGTCCAGGGTTTCCCTTTCAGATGGAAACATAGAAACCCTAACGGCAGTTCCCGGCACCCATGAAACAACCATAAACACAGACGGCTCATACATCATTGATAATTATTCAAATATCAAAACACCACGAAAAATTGAAATCCTGGATGAGGACGGCAACCTGGTCCGGAATTTATTGACTGCTGAAGATCCCCTGGAGGATTATAGCATCGGAGAAATAGAAATCAGCACTTTTCAGGGTGCCAATGAAGACAGTGTTTATTACCGATTGTTAAAACCGGCAAATTTTAATCCCAACGGAAGATACCCGCTTCTCCTATATGTATATGGCGGTCCGCATGTTCAGCGTATTCATAATGAATGGTTAGGCGGCTTGGATTTATGGTATCATTACATGTCGCAGGGAGGTTACCTGGTGCTGACCATTGATAATCACGGATCGGCCAACCGTGGACTGGAATTTGAAAACAGTATCTTTCGCCAGCTTGGAAACATTGAAATGGAAGACCAGGTCACGGGACTGGAAAAGATCATGGAAAGGCCTTATGTCAATCAAAACCGAATTGGAGTAAATGGTTGGAGTTATGGTGGTTTCATGGCAACATCCTTAATGGTTCATCATCCGGATATTTTTGAGGTGGGTGTGGCAGGAGGAACGGTAATCGACTGGAAGTACTATGAAGTGATGTACACCGAGCGATACATGGACACACCCCAGGATAACGCCTTTGGCTATGAAAAATCCAACCTGATCAATTATGCGGGCAATCTTGACGGCCGCTTGCTCATGATTCACGGAGCAAAAGATCCTTTGGTAGTCTGGCAGCATAGCCTGATGTTCGTTGAAGAATGCATCAAAAAAGACAAACTTATCGATTATTTTATCTATCCGAATCATGAACACGGGATAGCCGGCAAGGACAATCTTCACCTGATGAAAAAAATTACCCAGTACTTTGTGGATTATTTGTAAACGAATGAATAATGATAAAAAACACCCCCCCCCTGTTTTTCTTGATTCTTTTTTGCATGCTGCGGCATTCTGTCAGTCAGGATGAACCAGTTCGTATTAAGTCCTCTTCATCCGAACAGCAAGTGGTAAATGCAGCAGAAAGTAATGAACAGGCAATACTGGAGCAATACATTCAAACGGGACTGGAAAGCAACCTGGCCATAAAGCAAAAGCAGTCTTCCTATCAAAAAAGCATTCAGGCATTAAAAGAAGCAAAGGGGATGTTTTATCCTGCCATCAGCTTAAGTGCCAGGTATTCTGTTGCCCATGGAGGCAGGGAAATAGACCTTCCCATCGGGGACATGCTGAACCCGGTTTATGAAAACCTGAACATGATCAATCAGCACCTTTCACAAATCGGTGCCATATCACCGGGACAGATAAACCAATATCCCCTTATAGATAATGAAACCATTAATTTTTTACGACCAACGGAACATGAGACCAAACTACGGCTGATGCAACCATTGTTTAATCCTTCCATTTATTATAACCATAAAATCAAAGAAGAATTAACCCAGGTGGAAAAACATAACCTGGATGCCTATAAGCGGCATTTGGTGGCTGAGATTAAGCAAGCCTATTATCAATACCTGCAAACCATAGAATTAAGCGAGAGTCTCCTTAAAAACAAGCAGTTGGTCAGGGAAAACATTCGGGTTAATCAAAGACTTGTGGAAAACGACAAGCAAACCATTGAAAATGTTTATAAGGCACAGGAGGAACTTGCCAAAATAGAACAGGAAATTGCCGTTGCCACCGAAAAGCAAAAATCAGCGGCAGCATACTTTAATTTTCTTCTAAACAGGCCACTGCTGGATAAAATACGGGTTCCTGAAACTTCATCACATGATACTTTGATAAATCCCAAAGATATATTACATAACATCCTCAATAGAAGTTCCGGCAATACACAAATCAAAACCGATGCTTCTATGCCTGCAACGGATAATGCACAGCGAATCATTATAGATACCTTGCAATCCAATGCTCATGTAAATCGGGAAGAAATCAATAAGTTACGGGATTACATTCACGTAAAATCGTATCAGCAAAGTTTATATGAAGGGAACAAATTGCCGACCTTGTCCACCGTTGTCGATTATGGATTTCAGGGATCATCCTACGAGTTTAATATGGAACAGGATTTTGTGCTGGCTTCG
>CAYFUP010000109.1:0-10901 GCA_964346235.1 uncultured Bacteroidales bacterium
AGGTAACAATTACTGTCTCTGGCCAGGATAAACTTACTGCCGGCGACTTGGGGAAATTTTTAAATAGTTTTAAAGTCCTTAATCCCCAACAGGTGATTTGTAACATGGAACCTGACGTGAAATTGCAAATGCAACTCACGATAAACAAGGGTAGGGGATACGTTCCTTCAGAAGAAAACAGGCCCTTGGATGCCGAATTTGGCGTAATTCCAATAGATTCTGTTTTTACACCTATTAAAAACGTGAAATTCACTGTCGAAAATTATAGGGTTGAGCAGAAAACCGACTATGAAAAATTAATTTTTGAAATTAATACTGATGGTTCTGTTCATCCTAAGGAAGCTCTTAAAGAAGCAGCTAAAATATTAATTTTCCATTTAATGTTGTTTCAGGATGAGAAAATCACCATGGAAACACAGGATAAATACAAAAATGAGGAGTTTGATGAAGAAGTGCTGCATATGCGTCAGATGCTAAAGACAAAGCTGACCGATCTGGACTTGTCAGTTCGCGCACTTAATTGCCTGAAAGCCGCTGATGTGGATACATTGGGGGAACTAGTACAGTTTAATAAAAATGATCTGCTGAAGTTTAGAAATTTTGGTAAGAAGTCATTAACAGAACTGGACGAGCTTTTAAACAATATGAACCTTAGCTTTGGTATGGATATTTCAAAATACAAACTTGATAAGGACTAAAGAAAAATGAGACATCAGAACAGAATAAAATATCTTGGAAGGACAAATTCCCACAGGAAAGCAATGCTGGCGAACATGGCTGCATCACTAATCCTGCATAAAAGGATCAAAACCACCGTGCCTAAAGCCAAGTCTTTGCGTACTTTTGTTGAACCGCTTATCACAAAATCCAAAACGGATAATACCCATTCAAGAAGAACAGTGTTTAAGTATATCAGAGACAAAGAAGCTGTTTCGGAATTATTCAGAGAAGTATCCCCTAAGATTATGGAAAGACCGGGCGGATATACCCGGATTCTCAAACTGGGAAATCGCCTTGGCGATAATGCGGAGATGTGTTTTATTGAGTTGGTGGATTATAATGAGAACATGCTTGAGGATAAATCCAAAAAAGCATCCAAATCCAGGAGAAGAAGAAG
The DNA here is from genome assembly GCA_964346235.1 of uncultured Bacteroidales bacterium. Lineage (GTDB taxonomy): Bacteria > Bacteroidota > Bacteroidia > Bacteroidales > CAYFUP01 > CAYFUP01. Next base: position 1,118 of record CAYFUP010000109.1, read on the forward strand.
ATCCAAGAAAAAATCAGCGGAGCAGGAACAGCACCCTCAGACAGCAGCTGGTCAGGTGGATGCCACCGAAACAGAAGTTCAGGAATCGGAAGATACGCAGCAGCAAGTTCAGCAAGAAACAGAAGAGCAGCAAGTTCAGGAGCAAAAAGGAGCGCCGCAAGCTGGAGGAAAACAAGGTGCAGAAGAAGAGCAGGAAACCAAAGCACAACAATCCCCGGAGGATAAGACTGAGAAAGAAGAAAGCAAATCCGCTCAGGCAAAAGAGAAGCAGACTGAACAGGAGCAAGTTGATAATAAAGCAACGTCAGATGAGTCGGCTTTAGGAAAAGAAGATAAGGCAAAGGATACAGCTCCCACTGAGCAGGTAGAAGAACCTACTAAAGACGAGAACAAGCAGGAAAGCGGTAAAGCGGAAGAAGATCAACCTAAATCAGAAAATAAGGAGAAGAAAGAATCAAAAGGCGATAAGAAAAACGAAGAAGATAAGACGGATGATTCAAAAAAATAATGGTAGGCCATTATGGCGATGAATGATAACCATCTGCATTTCAATCGCTTTTAAAAAGCCTCCACTCATCCGGCAAATTACCGTAAAGCAGAATAAATCTATTATAAAAATAACATGATGGTCATGAAAAGGGATAAAGAAATCATTAACTTTATCCCTTTTGTTTTAAATAAAGTAATTAATCACTAAAACTATAAGAATATGGGACAAATAGCACAAGTTATTGCAAGACAAGTATTAGATTCCCGGGGGAATCCGACAGCAGAAGTAGATGTTATCACTACCAGCGGCATTCTTGGCAGGGCAATGGTTCCTTCAGGAGCATCCACCGGTGTTCATGAAGCGGTTGAATTAAGAGACGGCATTAAATCACAATACATGGGCAAAGGCGTAACCCAGGCCGTCAATAACGTGAATACCATTATCGGCGATGAGATTAATGGCATGCATGTACTGGAACAAAACCTGATTGATGCCAAGATGATTGAGCTGGATGGTACTGATAACAAAGGGAAACTTGGCGCCAATGCCATTTTGGGGGTTTCACTCGCAGTGGCCAAAGCAGCCGCTCAATACAGCGATCAACCGCTATTCCGTTACCTGGGTGGGGTAAATGCCAATTTACTCCCCATCCCCATGATGAATATTTTGAATGGCGGTCAGCACGCTGACAATAACATTGATATCCAGGAATTCATGATTATGCCGGTCGGTGCCGACACCTTTAAAAATGCGTTAAGGATCGGCGCTGAAGTGTTTCATCACCTGAAAAGTGTGCTCAAGGCCAAAGGACAATCCACCAATGTTGGTGATGAAGGCGGATTTGCTCCGGCCCTTCAATCCAATGAAGAAGCCCTTGAGGTGGTCATCGAAGCCATTGAAAAGGCTGGATATAAGCCTGGTTCAGAAGTATATATCGCATTGGATGCTGCTGCCTCTGAATTTTATGACAAGGATAAGAAAGTATATAAACTTGAATCAAGCGGGGAAGAAAAGTCCTCAGCTGAAATGGTTGATTACTGGAAAGCCTGGACCGATCAGTATCCCATCATTTCCATTGAAGACGGTCTCGATGAAGATGACTGGGATGGATGGAATAAACTCACCACGGCCATAGGAGAGAAAGTTCAATTGGTGGGAGACGATTTATTTGTCACCAATGTAAAAAGACTTCAGCAGGGCATTGATCAAAATGTGGGCAATTCCATTTTGATTAAGGTGAATCAAATTGGTTCGCTGACCGAAACCATCAATGCCGTGAACCTGGCCACTCAAAATTCGATGACCTCCATTATTTCTCACAGGTCAGGAGAAACAGAAGACACCACCATTGCCGATCTGGCGGTGGCTTTGAATACCGGACTTATCAAGACCGGATCAGCCTCCAGGTCAGACCGCATTGCCAAATACAATCAGCTGCTCAGGATTGAAGAAATGCTGGGAAGCACTGCCCGCTATTTGGGAAAAGGTTTTAAGTTCATTAAATAGTGACTATAAGAAAAATAACAAATTATTTTAACGTGCTTCTAAGAAGGCGTCAAGGACAAGGCATGCGAGCCTTAAGTGCAAGGAGTTTACTGGTCGTAGATGAGTGGTGCTTAAGGTGAGCATAACGGAGTTAATGGCGTTTTCTTAGAGGTACTAAATAAGAAAAAAAGCCGGTGTTTTCCGGAACATCTTCTTCAGCATCATCATTGCCTGCGGATATGCATGTTGAAAGACTTGCTTGTCCAAAGGCAATGACAATTATGATTTTTGTTTTAATAGATTTTATGTTATTCAGCGCATCATTCGAAAAGTCCTTCATCTCTGAATAGCATGAGAACAGCAGAGTGGGGTAATATGATATATTTTTCCTTTTTGATGACCACTTCAAAACCATTGCTTTGAAGGTAAACTGCCAGGTCTCCTTCCCTGGCCTGAAGGGGCACATATTTTACGTTTTCCTTTTTATCTTTCCAGGGTTCTTCTTCCTCAATAATCGCAGGAATGGGATATCCAGGTCCTACTTTTATCACATACCCGGCATGCACCTTTTCTTTTTCCTGAACCCCCGGTGGTAAATACAATCCTGACTGGGTTTGTTCTTTCGCTGTCTTCGGTTTAACCAAAACCCTGTCAGCCACCAGAATCACATTATCTATATTTTCTGAATTTACTTCAATAGCCATAAATCGTTGATTGATTGATGAGCTGCAAAAATATAAATAAATATGTAATTGTGAATACGAGAAGAAAATAGATTATTAGAATATCATGGATAATAAAATATAGAACCACAATTTTGAAGCACTAAGAAAACCAACAAATTATTCTAAAGTGGTTTTAAAAAGGCGTCAAGAACAAGGCATTCGAACCTTAAGTATCAGGAGTTTACTAGTCGTAAATGACTGTTGCTTAAGGTGAGCATAACGCAGTTATTGACGTTTTCTTAAAACCTCTATTTAAAAAACAGGTAAGCGATGAAGATGGCAGCAATAACCCCTGCCAGATCGGCAACTAAACCGCATGTCACCGCATATCTGGTACGACGGATTCCCACTGAACCAAAATAAACCGCAATAATGTAAAAGGTGGTATCCGTGGCACTCTGAAAGGTACCTGCCAGTCTGCCTGCGAATGAATCAGGCCCATATATCTTCATGGTATCCACCATCATTCCTCTTGCACCGCTTCCACTGAGGGGTTTCATTAATGCGGTGGGTAAAGCCTTTACAAATTCCGTATCAAAACCCATCCAGGCAAAAAACCTTTCTATTCCGCTTATAATAACCTCCATGGCACCGGAGGCTCGAAATACCCCGATGGCCACTAATATTGCAATAAGATAAGGTATTATTTTGACCGAGATTTTAAAACCATCTTTGGCGCCTTCAATAAAGGCCTCATATACATTTATTTTTTTGTAAAGCGCGAGACTTATAAAAGCAATAATAATCACAAATAATATAATATTGGCCATCACCAGGGAAACTGATTCTACTTTTTCCTGAGGCATGGTGACAAAGTAATAGATAATGGCTGCTATGAATAAGGTAAAAGTTCCTATATATGTGATAATGGTCCGGTTGAACAGGTTGATTTTTTGGTAAATGGATACTGCTATAATACCTGCCATGGTGGAAAAAAAGGTGGACAATAAGATGGGAATAAACACATCCGCCGGATCTGCAGCACCCATCTGAGCGCGGTAAACCATTACACTGATTGGAATAATGGTTAAACCGGAAGTATTTAAAACCAGGAACATGATCATGGGATTGGATGCCTGTTTTTTGTGGGAATTTAATTCCTGCAGTTGTCCCATGGCCCTTAAACCAATCGGGGTGGCAGCATTGTCGAGTCCCAGCATATTGGCAGCAATGCTCATTAAAATGGAACCGGTCACCGGATGGTCTTTGGGAATGTCGGGAAATAGTTTTCTGAAAAAGGGGCCAAAAGCTTTGGCCATGATATTAACAATGCCTCCCTTCTCTCCTATTTTCATGATTCCCAGCCAAAGGCTCATCACCCCGGTTAAATACAAGGCCAGTTCAAATCCTGTTTTCGCATTATCAAAAGTGCTTCCGACAATATCGGGGAAAACCTGTAAATCACCAAAAAAGATAAGCTTAATGAGGGCAATGACAAAAGCGACCAGAAAAAATCCAATCCATATGTAATTTAATATCATTATGCAGTATTTGGCGTAAAAATAAGGAATATTTCACGAAATCTATGGCATCATCTGCAGGCAATATCCATAAAATTCTGCCTTATTCCGGAAAGGATTTCGTCCTAAACTACACTTAAAACGTTTAAAAACAATATTTTACGCTTTTTAGTGTTTATGAGAAATATTGTCTTAATTGCTAAGTTTAATAAAAACAGCTGATTAAGTATCTTTACATGGATATCAGGCGTTACTTTTTTTTACCAGCCGCATAACGCCAATAACCATCAATCTGAATATTCCTGCAATAAGATAGAAAACCAGCGCTAAAAGCAATGTATAATGAATGGTCGTGAAAAATTCAATCCAGTTGGCATTATAATTAATCAGCGCATAAATGGACACCAAAAAGGCTGCTATGGTGCATCCAAGTAATATAAAAAGTTCTCTTTCAACTATATTGCTTTTTATGACAATATCTCTCATTGGTATAAATATTTGATTATAAATTCATTGTTTGGTGTGATGCTCGCTTTGATTTAGGCTTGGTATTCATAGGATATTTTATATTGATCCGGGAATTTCACCACCCGTTTTTCTCTCATGGCTCTATCAGCCATCATGGCATTCATGGATGCGTAATATCCTTCCCTGATTAATTCAGGAACAAATGTATCTTCCTTGACCATTTCGACAAACCCTTCCATTTGAAGATGCGTATCCTGGGGTATTTCACTGGAACGTTTATTTAAAATCAGTTCTCCATTATATTGCTGGGCCGTTTCAGGGATCCAACTTGCTCCTCCAATGGGAATGGCATTGAAAATATCATTTTCCACATCGTTAATCAATTTTTTTACAGCCGGCGGTTCAGGCGGATTCTCAGTATAGTACCTGTTCGTTTCAATTTCCATGGTTCCTTTGTCGCCCAATGCCTGCACTTCATACCCATATTTTTTATTACTGGTTAGCGAATCATAGATAAAATGGTTGCCGTTTCTGTATTTATAGACCAGGTTGATGTTGTCGTAAACTTCCCTTCCGTCTTTCCAATAATTGATGCTTCCCGATCCACTTGCTTCAATGGGGTAATCATTCATTATCCAGTTGGCTACCTGAAAATGATGGGATCCCAACTCCGTGATTAATCCAAGCGAGTAATCCCGGTAAAGACGCCAGTTAATTTTTCTTTCAAGCGAGGGATGGGGCACATATCTTCGCCAATCATTGTTCCTGTGCCAATAAGCCCTGATTTGTGTTATCTGTCCAAGCTTTCCGGATTTAATCTGCTCCATGGCTTCAAGAAAAATATGGTTGAATACTCTTTGATGTCCTATCAAAAATACCTTACCATGTTTTTGCTGGGCCCGCACCATATTATAACAATCCTCCGCATTCATAGCCATTGCCTTTTCACAAAATACGTGCTTACCGGCCTCAAATGCATCTATGACCATTCTGGCATGCCAATAAAGCGGTGTGGCTATCACCACGGCATCCATAGCTTTCATTTCCTCGAGCATGGTTTTATAATTGTAAAACCCTTTGGCTTTATAATCCGTCAGTCTCCTGGCCCGCTGATGGTTGGGTTCATAATCATCGCATACTGCCACAATATCCACAGAGGGAATGGCTTTCAAGTGAAGTAATAATGCCCTTCCCCGGTTACCAATTCCGATAATTCCGATTCTCACTTTGTCAGAAGGAGACACCTTTGTGGGTTGATCAGCTTTTAAGAAATCTATCCATGGCACTGTGCCGGCTAATACTGAAGAACCCGCAATAAAGCCCATCTTTTCAATAAACTTTCGCCTGTTTATATTTTCCTTTTTCATAGTAAAATTGATTTATGGTATAATCCGCTTCATTCTGGTAGTTCACCTCTATTCCCGATATTTCTTTATTTAAATTCCTCAAGATCATCGACTTTTTTATATCAGAAGCAGTAAACATGGCAGTAGATAATAGTTCTGCATCCATCGCTGAAACTCCTTTTATACCAAAAGTAGCTATCTTTTTTGATAATGTCAGATCTTCCGGATTTATGATGTGCATATGCAGCTTTTCTTTAACATATGAATTTCCTGAAAAAGATAATCCTTCATCGGATAATTCAAAAACATATATGCTTTTTGTCGGACAAAACACATTTTGCACGCCAATTTTCCAGCAATCTCCATTGGGATGAGATCCCAGGGCATAAATGGTACTGTTTCCAAAATTAATCAAACCATCTTTAATTGAATAATCTTTGCAAATGTTTTTTACAAGTTCCAGGGCATACCCCTTTCCAAAACCACCCAAATCAATCTTTGTGTTGGGATGCAAAGCGCGTATCGTTTTTTGATTCCGATCAATGACTATCTTTTCCTGTCCCACAAAATCAGAAAAACCAGCCAGATCTTCATCTGACATTGAATCATTGTTTTTATAATAATCATAGACCGGTCTTAATGTGATATCAAATTGTCCCAGGGTTATATCATGAAAATACTGACATGTTGTTAAAATATCAAATAATTCCTCGTCAAGCATAACATCAAGCTTCCAGGCTTCATTATTGATATGTGATATATCACTTTCCTTGTCAAAAAAGCTTAGTTTATAATGAATTCTTTCCACTTCATTTTTTAACACCCATTGAAGTTCCGCAAAGATATCATCCTCCAGGTATGGAAATACCAGATCAATCCGGGTGCCCATTGCAAAAAAATGACTATGCTTTATTTCATTCAAAACCGTTTAAAGTTGTTTTGCTGAACCAAAATGGCACATCTTTCTATATTCATCCCATAGAAAATAAAGCCCGTTATACTAAATGATTATGCATCATTCGTCAAGCGGTTGAATCTTAATGTTCCGAAACGATACCCTGTTTCCATGATCCTGAAGCAATATATGGCCTTCTTCCCATAATCCAAAGTTTTCCCATTTGGCATATTTGCTTTCTGAAACAATTTTTTTAAATTCATCACTTCCCCGTTCATATTGTAATACGCGGCGTCCATTCAGCCAATGTTCAACATGACTGCCGTCAGAAACAATTCTTGCATGGTTCCATTCCCTAATTGGTCTAGGATGTTTATTCTCAGCCTTTATCAAATCATACAAAGACGCCAAAGTACGACTTCCGGGATGATTTCCTTTTTGCGCATCAGAATGTCGCTCATCATCAAGTATTTGATATTCCAATCCAATATTGGAACCTTGCCCTCTATTGAGTGCAGGTTGAACAAAATATTTTATTCCACTGTTGGCGCCAGGTGTAATTTTAAAATCCACACGCAAGGTAAAATCACTGTACGTTTCCTTGGTAATGATGTCTCCTCCGAAATCAGATTCTCCTCCACCAGATTCCTCCACTGAAAGCATTCCATTATGTATTTTCCAGCCCTTTTTCGGGAAATGCTCCTTATCACCGCTTGTCCAGCCTTCCGTGGTTTTACCATCCCAAAGCAATTTCCAGCCGCGACTTTCTTCTGTGCGGGTAAGTTTATTGTAATTATCTTTTGCAGGCAACGGGGTTTCCCTGGCATATTTCTCAGGGTTTTCTGTAATGATTCTAATGTTGCGCCATCGCACTGTGGTGCCTTTAAGCTTATCTTTATCTTCTTTATTATCAATGCCATGAACCTGTAATCCGAAGAAACCTTTCTGGTTCATATCATCTACAAGGTGTGATGCGGGGATATCATTTATCCATACTTTTATCGTATCTCCAATGGCCTCAATTCTGGCTTTGTTCCATTTAAGATGATTATAAGCATTTTGTGCTTGTTCGTTTCCCTTCAATGGATGAAGCCACCCTCTCCGGGCTTCATCATAAACCCCACCTGTCCATTTTCGGTCAGAAGGGTCTATCTCCATCTGGTATCCATGTACCCGGTTATTATTATACTCCGGGTAGCTGTTACTTCGGAACTGTACCCCTGAATTCAAATCTCCATCCAATTTAAATTCAAATTCAACAATAAAATCAGAATAAAACTTTTCAGTACAAAGAAACGTATTTGGAGAATTCAGAACTGCTTTACCTACAATGGCATCATTTTCAACAAAATATTCAGCATTGCCATTTTTTTTGGTCCAACCATTAAGGTTTTCTCCGTTAAATAATTCCTTCCAGGGTCCTTCAGATTTCTGCGAGCAACTGAGGAGGAAAAAGCTGCCCGTTAAAAGCAATAAAAATAATTTTAAATTTTTCATTTTTTAATATTCTCTTTGATTTGTATTTGGTTTTAAGTCTTCAATACAAAATTCGGATTTACATGTTGACCCATCGATTTAATAATTACTTTGTAACCTTTTATTCATTTTTGGGAAAACAAAAATATAAATTATTTTTATTTCGAACAAAAACATTGATATAATATGATGCACGTATCTATTGGAAAAGAACTTAAACAAAAACGCCCGGAAATGGCCCTCGGCATCATAACCTGTAAGATAGTCAATACATATTATGATGATGAATTATGGGAAGAAATCAGAAAGACAGTGCAGGAAATCAGAAATAATTATGCCCTATCAACCATTAAAAATCAAACCAACATAAAAGCCACCCGGGAAGTTTACAAAGCTTGTGGCAAAGATCCCAACCGGTACAGGCCTTCAGCCGAATCATTATACAGAAGAATCATAAAAAACAATAACCTCTACCAAATCAATACCATTGTGGACCTGGTTAACCTAATTTCTTTAAAAACAGGGTATTCCATAGGAGGATTTGATTCAGATAAAATTGAATGGCCGGTAAAAGCAGGGATTGGATTTTCAGGTGAGCCATATCGTGGCATTGGGCGTGGTGAAATGAATATTGAGAACCTGCCGGTCATCAGGGATCAAAAGGGAGCCATCGGAACACCCACCAGTGATGAAGAAAGAACTGCGATTTCATCAAACACCCATTCATTTTTTATGAACATTAACGGCTATAAGGGGCCGGAACCTTTGAAGAAAGCTATTGAGGAATCCGAAAAATATCTTGTCAGATTCCTTCAAGCAGAAAAAGTCAGGATGGAGATAGTACAATAATTCTTTATGATGACTGATTATGATTTTTGGCTATGGAGCCTTCCAGGTTTTGTAAAATATCAAAAGCTTCTTTTGCGGTTGTCCCACACACTTCAACTTCAGGTTTAAAGTCTTTACATACCTTTGGTCTCAAAGGGGAATTAAACAAGCTGCACCTTAAATCCTCTGTCAAATGAATACACGCGGTGCCTGCAGGCTTACCATCAGGCATCCCGGGTATGGGAGAACTTATGGAAGGGATGATGCAACAGGCAGCACAATTTATCCGGCAGTCCATATGAGATACATTTTAATTTAAACTTTATTTTCAAACATATATGCTGCATATATTCAAATAATCTATTGTATTTCAATTATATTTCTTATTGTTTATTCAACTTGTGCTTTTCAAACCTCATAAATCCCTCATATTTATTTGCCTTCGGCGATCTCGCAAGCTTGGTTCATCTCCTTGTTTTGCATGATAGTGAATGAGGGTGCATGATAGTAAAAGAGGAATTCATCATTAAAAAATATTTTTTTTGCTTTTTTTTGAACAATATTAAAAACGCAGTTGTTTTTTTTTTAGCTTTATGCATCTTTATAAATTA
>CAYFUP010000110.1:0-10836 GCA_964346235.1 uncultured Bacteroidales bacterium
AGCTGATGTTAAGAGAATGTTAACGATGGACTATAAAAGGAAAAAGGAAAGCAAGGAACAAGGAACAGGGAGCAATTATAAAAGAAAAAGGGAATAAAGGAACAAGGAACAGGGAGCATATTTTAAGAACAAGGTAAAAAAGCATAAGGGGTTAAAGCGCTGGTAAAAGTAAAAAATGGAAATGTTTGAAAAAACAAAAGAAAAAACGATCGAAGAAAAGGGCACATGGATAAGCAAGCAGGGAGATGAGAAGTTAGAATTTCAGGAAGAAGTCAGTGAGGTTGACGCCCTTTTCCAGGTTTAGTTTTTTTCTTAACCGGTATCTGCTGATTTCAACACCCCTGACTGAGATATTTAATAAAGGGGCAATTTCTTTTGTGGCCAGGTTCATTCTCAGGTATGCAGCCAGCTTCAGATCTTTTGGGGTTAATTGGGGGTATGCTGATTTAAGGGATTGAATAAAATTCTCATGTACCTGATCAAAATGGACTTCAAATTTTTCCCAGTCTTCTTCTTTATGCATTTCCTGATCAATCGTTTTGATTAGTGTTTTGACCTGGTGGATGGAATCTTCATGCACCATTTTATTGGCTACCCTGGAAAGTTTTGTTTTGATTTTTTCAAGTATTTCATTTTTATAATTGATTTGCATGGCGATGGAAGCCAATTCTTTTGATTTGTTTTCCAATTCGGCTTTGTTTCTTTCCACCTCCAGTTCTAGTTTTTCATTTTGAAGATTAACTATCTCCTGTTCAGCCATTAATACTTTATCCTTATGCTCTTGCTGCTGTCTTTCCATTGCTTCTTGCTGCCGCTTTTTAAGTTGTTCTTTTTCTCTTTCAAACCGCTTGGTATAATATTTATAAATGGCATAGACCGTCAATATCAGCATGATACCATAGAACACATATGCCCATGTGGAACGGTACCAGGGTGGATTTATCACAAATTCATAACTGGAAACATTGCTTACCTCGCCAAGGATATTTTTACTTCTTACCTTAAATATGTAACTTCCTTCAAAAAGGTTGGTATATTCTTTGGTGGAGCTTTCATAAAACTTCGACCAGGTTTTGTCATAGCCGTCAAGCATCAACTGGTACTGTACATTCCCAAAATTTTTATAGTCCGGCGATGAAAACGAAAAATGCAAATCATTGAACTTATAATCAATATGATGGATTTGAAAAGAGGGTCGGTTTGAAATAACTATAGTGTCTTCATTGACAAAATTACCTCCAAATATAATGGAATCTTCATTTGTGGAAATCCTTCTGATTAAGGTGTTTAATTCCGGTCTTTGATAGTTTATTAAAAAGGGGCTGAAATGAATGAGTCCGAATTCAGTGCCCACCAAAATGTTTGAATTATCATGAATATGCATGTTTTCAAAACTATAAATAAATGTTTCTTTTAATTCCAGAAATGGAACAGTTTCTTTTTCATAGGAGCCATCATATTTCAACCTTAATATTTTGAGCTGGTCATTTTGAAAAAACCATATATTTCCTGAATTATCTTCATAAAACTTTTTATTCACTTTATCTTTGCCCAGTAAACCGGTGAGGTAATGATGGGTATAAAATGAATCCTGTTCTGAATCATACTGGTAAATTCCACTATCTGTGGAAAAAACCAGTTCATTCTTAAATTCATGCACTGTAATCCCATAATCGGAAGGAAAACCATCTTTCTTGCCATATAATTGAAAATCATCGACCTGGTTATATGTCTTGTTGAATTTTATTTTATATACCCCTTTATATCCGTGACTCATCCAAAGGATATTGTTATTAAACACCATTTCACGGGAAGATTCTGAGAATCCGCCAATAATTTCTTTCATTTCCAGCACCCCGTTGTCCTGCTTCTCAAACAACAATAAATCAGTATAAGTGCCGGCAATTATCTTTTCCGGATTATCGGGTACGGTTATAAAGTCCCATACCCCCGGATTTTTGGTAAGAATTTTCGCTTGTCCTTCCTGAATGTGAAAAGCTCCTTTATCATGACCGCAGTATAATTCATTGCCGATCGCCTTCAGTGACCAAACTTGTCCACGTGTGCCTTCAACCATTGTGAAATCATAGGACTCGACTGATTTGTTCGTGGGGTTCCATGCTTTGTAAAACAAGCCCTGATTGGTTCCAATGTATATGTTTCCCTGATGAATGACCGATGCATATCCTGCACCGATTTCTTTTTTTTTGCCATAGAAATAAACAGGAGAACTGATCTTTACGTAATCAATTCCGTTATCAAGCCCAAGCCATAAATTATTGTTTTGGTCGCTGAACACACTCAACACCGTATTATTCTGAATGCCAATATCACTGTTGAGATGCTGAATAATTTGACCTTTTCTGTTGATGACAATCATGCCATCCTGAATGCTGCCGATGGCATAAGTATCATCATTAATATATACAGCACTGAAAATCTGATTTTTTTTACAAAATTCAGAAGCTTTGGAATTCCAGGCACTGAATTGAACGTCATCGTAAAGATAAAAACCATTTTCCAGGGTACCGATCAATAGTTCTTCATGGTAGGGCAAGATGGTCCATATTTCTTTATTACTGAAAATTTCACTTCCATTGACCCATACCAATGAATCATTTTTGAGCTGATATATTCCTTTTTCCCTGTCATTGATAAATAGTTGATGGTTAACATAAAATGAAAACCTGAAATTTTTATTCGATACAACATTAGTAATGTCTCCTTCTTCATATAAAAACAAATCAGTAAAAGATTGAAAATAAACATTTTCATCGATGATATGGATTTTCCATATTTCTCCGAAGTCTTTAAACGCTGAAGGAAGGCTTTTAGAGAGGGAAAAATAGCGGAGCGATCCGTTTTTTCCGGGAAAGAAATATCCGAATTCATTGTAGGCTCCCACAAAGATTTTTCCGCTGTTATCAATTTTAACACACCGTACGACAGATTGATTAGGAACAGGATGGAGGTTCCAGAAGGATCCATCATAGGAAAGCAATCCACTGTTGTTGGCGAAGTACATGATGCCTCTCCCATCCTGGTCCATAGACCAGTTTTGTGTACCTGCCCCGTAATCTTTCCGGGTAAAATTTTTAAAGGAAGGAATTCCTGTGTTTTTAACCTGGGCAAAAGCGTGAAGGGCAGTTGATAAAAACAACTTAACAGCCAGTAACAGGAATATGTATCTTACTTTGGTGGTGCGCATCATTTTCCCTTTCATTCTTGTGATTAATCGACTGAGTCATTATCCTTTAACAAAACTAAACTTTCCATAAAAAATTTTTACAAAACCAACACTTTATATATCAGAAACATGTGTTTTACTTGTCTTGATGCATTTTCTGTAAAACTATAAAATTTCATGGTAAATGAATTCATAACGCCATGATAAATACCATGTTCATAAATGCAGAAAGGTCCGAACCATGTGGTCCGGACCTTCAGAGAAAAGGATAACTATAAAAAACTACCTTTTCAGAAAGCGATTGACAAAGACATGGCCATTATGCCGGATGGTAATGATGTACATGCCGTTTTGTAAAGCGGATACATCAAGGGCAGTGTGGTTTATATCCCGGGCAGCGCGGTAAAGCCTGCCGGAATAGACTAACCGGCCTGTCTGATTGATAATTTGTACCGAACTTCCGGGTGCCGCTTTTATGTTCAGTGTGTTTTCAACAGGATTGGGATATATCAGCAGGTTTTTTCCTGAACCACCAGTCATTGGATCTTTGTTCATGCTTGCATGGTGGATGGAAGTTATTGTGGTGGTATCCATATCCTGACTGTAATCATCATATAAATCCGCTATTTCCGTTTTGCTCAGGGCATAATTATATATGCCCAGGTCGTCTATCTTTCCTTCATAAAAGCTGGTTCTGCCCTTATGTGATTGACTTCCCAATACCAATGGAATGCCATCAATATTGACTGTTTTATCTAAGGATGATGTCGAGTCAACCCCGGCCAAATGACCATTTACGTAGAGTTCAAGCTGACTGTCATATTTTTGAACCATGACGGCATGATGCCAGCCTTCTGTGAGGGGAGCGGTCTGTACGATCCTGTCACCGCTTCCGTCATAGCGAATAAAGCTGTTGAGCTTTGTCGAGGAGCCGCCAAACTGGTAATCATGGGCAAAATAAATATTATATTGCCGGTAATTATTGGCAGTATCCCGTTTGGCAAGAATATGGCTGAATTGTGGCTGTCCGTCGGTATAAAACCATAACGAAATACTGAAGTCACGCTTACCAAACCGGAATGTGCCTGAATCCCCCAGGTTTATATAATCATCCGCCCCATCGAATTCATACGCTGCATTGGATCTGCCAAACCGGTCGGATGTCAGCGAGGCACTGTTGACCTGACCGGCGGTTCCTGTAATTGAATCCATGGCATTGCCGTTAAACGGGTAATAAGCAATTAATTCCTTTGTTTCAGGTGTTGCTGTTCTGGACCGGGATAAAGAGTCCAGTTCAGCAGTCAGCAGCAGCCTGTCATAAATGGCCACTTCATCCATTAACCCGCTGTAATACCGCTGCTTGGTTCCGCATACCCGGCCAGAGCTGTTTAAGGTATATCCAAAAGCCAGATGGGCATTGCCTGCTTCGATCTCGTAATCGTTGCCGTGGGACAGGAAAACACTCAGGCCTTCTTCCTGATTGTCAATATACATTTCCACCCGCTCGGAGGGTGAACTGCCGACAGAATCGTAAGACACATAGATATGATGCCATTGGTTATCTACGATGTTGGTTTCTCCTTCCAGTACATGAACACTGCCATAACCGGTTGATCCATTAAAGGAAAACCTTACGACACCATTGTTTTTCAGGGCAAGCGAGAACTGGCGGTTGTTTTCATTGCAATTGCCGTCAGAGAGTTTTGTAATTAAGTTTTCTACATCCCGCTTGAAAGGATCCGTATTTCTTTTTACCCATAATGAAAAACTGAAAGGCCCTACTGCCTGGAAATTGGTCCCTGCACCGATGTATGAACTGGTTCCGTTGAATGAAGCAGCCGTGCCACTTTCATAGTTTATGTCCACTGCCGTATCTGTTAAAAAGGATTGTTGGTCCGCCGCATTGCCGTCAAACGGAAAATAGGCCAACGGTTCTTTGCGGATTATCTTTGCGGTAAATTCATGCTTTAATTCGCCGCCGTTTCCGTCGCTGGCAATAAGGGCAATGACAGCTCCTCCTTTACCTGCTTCGGTCAATGTTAGCACATTACCTGAGATGGCAGGTATGATCGCATCATCATTGCTTCCTGATACGTTGTAGGAGAGGGGATCATCATTAATGTCGTAAAAGACCTGACTCAGGTCGATGGTGGTACTGCCAAATCCCTGATAAAAGGTTTGATCATGAATCTGTTGAACCATGACAGGTGCGGTTCTTTCAAATACATAGACTGCACCGGCATCCTGAAGGACATTGTTGCCGGTTTCGTCCTCATCTTCATAGAGAGAGCCCGCCAATACAGTGGAATGATGAATGGCCACTTTGCTGCCAAATTTGTCTCCGGCAGCGGAATCGCTGGCAGTGATTTTTTCGAATTGTTCCCAAACATCTTTTCCGTCATTTTTGAAAATATACACTGAGCCATGCGAGCTCATGGAGGCAGGACCGTCTTCCCGGGCTCCTACTACCAGGAACTCACCGGACAATTCCACATCCACCCCGAACAAGTCGCCGTGATTGTCCCAGACAAAAGCCGGATTTCCATATTCAGTATCATTTCCCGTCACTTTTGTACTGAGTTTCCAGCTACCCGTTCTGTTTTCTTTAAATATATAAACTTGGTTCTGTTTTCGTTCGCCGACTGCCAGGTAGTTTTCATGGATGGCTACCGAATAACCGAATTCATCCCTGGTGTTTCTTGGTAAATCAGATATTAATTTTTGTGCTTCGTACCATATGCCATCTCCGTCTTTGGAGAAAACATAGACTGCCCCGGCATCGTTTATCCCTTCCAACCAGGCACCCACCACTATGTTTTTTTTGTGAATATCTACTGAGATGCCATAAGAATCACCTGTTAAACTGGATTCAGGTTTGATTTTCTGTTCTGTCCATGTTGTCCCGTTTTTTGAAAATACATAAGCCATGCCTGAATTATTCAGGGGAGCATTTTGGTAATAAGCACCTACCACCGCTGTGGTATCTTCAGTTCCTGCCTGAATGGCCACATCTATACCAAACCGGGCGCCGTCCTGGGCATCAGAGGCCATAATTTTTTTTATCTCCACCCAGTTATCCTGGTCATCCCGCATAAAAACATAAGCGGCCCCCTGCTCTGCATCTTTAAAGTATGCCCCGATGATGGCCAGATCACCATGCATGTCAACGGATACCCCAAACTTGTCGCCCTGTTCCTGGTCAGAAGCCACCAGCATTTGGTGTTCCTCCCATTCGCCCTGGGCATTTCTTTTAAAAATATAGGCTGCCCCGGCATCATTTAAAGCGCTGGTACTGATGGGGGAAGAGTTTTCAGCCAAAAATCCGGGGTTACTTCCAGTTGATAAGCTGTTTTTGCTTTCACCTGAAGCCCCGGAAATGCTTCCCGTCGAAATGTGTGGGTGACTTGTAGCCGATTTTTTAAAACTGCCATCTTGATTATTATTCCCGTGCTTACCTGTGCGCATCCCGCTCAGCGTTTTTATGGGTATTTCAGAGATGTTCTGAGAATTACCATGCTGAGGAGCACCGATGAGGGCATAGTCTCCAAAAACTGCCACGGCGGAACCGAACAAATGTTCTGTTCCACGATCAGATGCCACTGCTTTTGATACTTCCTTGAAATGGTGCGAGGAGGTATCTGTTTTGGGTTTTAAAACGGCTACCTGGGCATTTAACTGAATGGTCATGAATACCAATGATACCAAGGCTGCATTTTTCAATAATCTGTTTTTTTGCCGGAGAAGAAAATCTTTATCCTTGCCGGATCTGGTTGGCATGCTGAAGTCTGCATGCTTTCTGAATGGGTTAAAAATACCTGCATTTTTCATAATCTTTTGTTTTTTATAGTTATTAAATCGCAGGTAAAATTAATTCAGACTAAATAAAAATAATGAGCAAACTCAGGAATGGCTGAGAGTAATATATGAATGGTAAAAATTGTTCAGGAATGGTAAAAATGTTTCAGTAGTGTTAAAAATAATACCGAGGAGATGAAAATACAGGAAAGTTCAAAAAAGTTCAGGAAGGCGAAAAAGAATCATTCCGGTGGTTCGGAAATAACCACATAAGACGCAAAAGATAACAAAGGATGGGTGAGATCTTACACTTTTCCCATGGCATTCAGGAATTCCTCCTTTTTATATCTGGAGAGATTTACAGAATGGTTGTTTTTCATAACGATATAACCACCGCTTTCTTTTTGATAGCTTTGTACCTTAGGAAGGTTGATGAGAAAGGAGCGGTGCGTCTTCATAAAGCCGGGTTGCTTTTCTATTATGTCATAATCACCGATGGGCTTCGAAGATAGAAGTTTACGGTCCCCTTCAAGATAAAACTCAGTATAGGAGCCATCTGCTTTTAAAAAGATGATGTCTTCCAGCTTGATGAATTCGATGCTTTCCATCAGAGAGATCGCAATCCGGTTTATTCCGGAATCTCCATTATCACTGGTGTTTTTGTTATTTGTGCTCCTGAGGTTTCGATTCAGCATGGATATTTGTTCCCGGAGCATGGGTTGCCGGTAATGTCTGGCTTTTTCCAATGCTTTGATTAACTGGCTAATATCTATTGGTTTTAGAATATAATCAAGGGCAGAAACTTTAAATGCTTCGATGGCATGTTCCCGGGAAGCGGTTACAAAAATGACATGGAAGTCAATGGAGTCAAAATAGTTAAACAAAGCGAATCCATCTTCCCCGGGCATGTCTATGTCCAGTAATACAATTTCCGGTTGATGTTTTTTGATGGCTTTAACCGCCTCTGCAACGCTATCGACGGACTCAATCACTTTGAATGCCGGACTGTATTCCTCAATATAACTTTTTAATATCCGCCGGGCTTTTGGCTCATCATCGACAATTAAGACCTTCATTGTTCTGAAAATGGTTTTTGTTTATATAACTCATTGATAATGGATATGTAACAGTTCATTCAATTTCTTAAGATAGACCGATGGGTACTTTCAGGATGACCCTGGTACCGGTGGCATTTTGCACTTCATCATATAAATCCAAAATTTCTACGCCTGCATGCCCATTTGTACTATCTCTCAGGTTTTTAATTCTTTCTTCATTTGCTTTTGTGGAGAAGGATGCGTGTTCCGGACCGGTTGAAGTTTTGTATTCTTCTGCCTTTTTGCGACCGATGCCATTATCTTCAATCGTTACATGAAGCAGGTTTTCATCCGTAAGAGAAACATTTATTTTTATTCTGCCATCCCTTTTTTTTTGTTTCAACCCATGCTTGATGGAGTTTTCCACATAAGGCTGAATGAGCATGGGAGGGATTTTAATAAACTCTTCTTCTATTTCATCCGACATGACTATTTCGTAGCTTAAGCGCTCTTCAAACCGAAGCTTCTCGGCATCCAGGAACAAATGAATCAGTTCCATCTCTTCTTTCAGGGTAATGGTTTCCTGTTCGGAGTATTTCAGGGTTTTACGCATCATCTCAGCGACTCCTGTCAGCGACTGGTTGGCCTTTTCCTTTTCGCCCGAGATCATATATTCCTGTACGGAATTTAGCACATTGAAAATAAAATGGGGATTCAACTGTGAACGCACAGCTTTAAGCTCAGCCTGCCTTTTTTGCTGTTCAATCTCCAGTCTTTTGTGGGTTTCTTTCAGCCGGAGATTGGACATTTCGGCCTGCTTTTTTAGCCTTTGCTGTCGCGCATAAAGCAACCAAAAAACGAAAAGCAACAGCATCAATGTCAGAGATCCTGCTATGATAAATGATTGTCGCCGGTTGGTGGTCGCCAGCTGCAAATTCTTCAGTTCTGCAGACTCTTTCTCAAGCTTTATCTTATTGGTTTCGTATTTGGTTTGCAGTTCCTCTATAATTTTGGTTTTTTCGGCATTGAAGATGGAGTCATTGAGTTCATGGTAAATTTGAGAATATTCCAGGGCATTTCTATACTGATTAAGTTCCTGGTAGATATTGGCAATCTGTTCACTTACCACCTTTTGCTTGGTGATGTCTTTCATTTCCTTGAAGACCTGAAAAGCTTTTATATAATTTTCTAATGATTGTTCTTTATTTTCAGGATAATGGTTTCGACCCAGGTTTATCAGGGCAATGGCCCGGGCTTGCTGATTTCCATTTTTTTTTGCATATTGGAGGGCTTTCCGGGTATATTCCAAAGCTTTTTCCGGTTCTCCTTTTTCCAGGTAAACCGCTGATATGCCATTATATCCCTGCAGGATTCCTTTAGGCAACTTAATGTTTTGTGAAATCTCAATTACCCTGAGCATCCATTTTTCGGCTTCATTCAGGTTTCCTATTCTCCCGTAATTCATGGCCAGGTTATTCGATATCATCGCCAGGTTGGGTGAATCCCCTTTAGCAGACAATTCTTCATACGCATCATGATATAATTCCAGGGCTTTGTCCCCTTTTCGCTGATAGGAATAAATCAGTCCCATGGTATTCAGCGCACGCATATAACTTTCTTCATCCCGGGTCTGATGATAAATAGCCAGGGCTTTTGCGGCATAGTAAAAGGCAGAGTCAAGCTGACCCAGGTTTCTAAGGTAAATTTCTGCAAGTCCGTTATATGCCCGGGTGCGTCCACCGGCATGATGGATTTCTTTTGAAACAACGAGCACTTCATGCAACAACTGAATTCTCCGTTGGAGGCTGTCCTCCGCTATTTTTCGATATTGCTCAAGGATGTCCATAATTTTGATGGCATCTTTATTACCGGGTGCTTGTTGCTGAGCACTTACTTTAAATGATAAGCAGGGAATTCCAAATAACAAACCCATTACTATGAGCAGGAATAAAAAATTGTTTTTATGCTTCATCGGGCAATAAGGTTGAATATAATTTGATAAAAGGAATTAAAGGGTAAATAATCTTTTATTATGTAAGATTAACATTTTGGTTCAAGGAATGTTCTCATATTTAAAAAATATTCAAAATGGACCCTTTTTCAAATGCTTGGGAATTAAAGCTGAATGATTTTCCATATTTCTGGGTGCCATCCCCTCATTGTCAGGTATCATCACTAATCATATTTCCATTGGTAGGCTGATGTTAAAGATGCCCAGAAATAATTTTACAATTGGAATAAAGGCGACCAAAATAACCAGGTCGTTAGTGGAAACCTGAATCACGGTGTAATTCGGGTCATCATCAGTCAGGTAGCTCCACATAAAAACCAAGGCCGTAAAAGGGGCCGTCCCCAATAAAGTGGCCCCGGCGATATATTCACCAGCTTGATCAGGAGAAATAAAGGCTGAATAAAGTTTTGAAAAAAATCCATGCAAAAGCTGCCAATGGCAAATCATTGCTGAATAAACTTAATTTCGCTGTTGTCATGATAAAGTTTAATATATGACGTAAAAATACGTTAGTTTTTAACATAAACGTAAAAACACATCACAATTTTGTCTTAAATTTATGTTAAGTATAAGTTTCATACATCTCGGGCTTAAATCATTCACAGCTTATCATCCATATTTTTTCAAGAACCAGGGATTGATTGTAATACTAAAGGTAAAATTTTTGCTATATTTGAGCATTGATTAACAGACGCTTTACTATCTGGTGGCACTAAGAAAACCAACCAATTATTCTAAAGTGGTTCTAAAAAGGCGTCAAGAACAAGGTATGCGAGCCTTAAGTGCCAGGAGTTTACTAGTCGTAA
>CAYFUP010000111.1:0-10442 GCA_964346235.1 uncultured Bacteroidales bacterium
GCCACCCTATTTGACCAGTTGGATACCAGCGAGAGAAAGATAAATTCGGAAAAGGATAAACCACAAAAAGATTCAGCGGATAATATTCCGGACAATGATAAAGCGGAAAATGAAATACGGCATTCTCATAGGGATAATTCCAACTTTACTGATAAAGATAAAATGGTGGAACGCATTGTGATTTTTTATTCAGATAAATCATTTTCAGAATATTTTCCCTCTTAGGATTTGATGCGAAATAAATTGTGCAGAATAAACGAAGTTATTTTGTTCTTTGCCAAGGTGCAAAAACTGCGAATAGCATTGACTATTTAAGGCTTTTTGCAACGTAGGCAAAGGACAAATGAACAAGTTTAAATGTACAGGTTATTTCGTTTCAAACCCTTAGTTAGTGGTTCTGAGAAAACCACTTTAGAAATATTAATTATTGTCTGTTCATAAAGTCAAGTGTTTAGCAAACTATTTTATTATTCAGGGGTTGTTTAATCCAAATAAAAAAATTGGATTTTATTGTTAATTTTGTTCAATTATTTAGTGGTCATTAGCCGCATTTAAGACATTTCAAAACAATTGCTTACACGTTTATAGTAGATGTGAGCCAATGAACTTGAAATTAAAATTTTAAGTAAGTCAATCAGAATGCAATACGCCAAAAAACAAATAAGGGATTTTATTATTGCTGATCATCAGGACATTAATCCTGAATTCTTTAAAATCAAAGTCAGATCTGAAAACGACTTTGATACCATTTATCCAGGTCAGTTTGCAGAAGTCCTGGTACCGAACAGTAAAGAGGCCTTTTTAAGAAGACCTTTATCTGTGCACAATGTTAATTACAAAGAAAACATCATTGAGTTTTTGATTCAAATAGTAGGAGAAGGAACAAAAGCATTGAAGGAATTGAAGCCTGGTGATAAACTGAATATAATATTTCCATTGGGCAATTCTTTTACCACTCCGGAAGTTGATGAACAGGTTTTGCTGATAGGCGGTGGTTGCGGGGTAGCTCCCCTTTTGTTAATGGCAAAAACCATCCATGAAAAAGGCAATAAACCACATATCCTAATTGGTGGGCGAAATGTTGATTATTTGCTTGATTTTGAAGCTTACAAACAATACGGACATGTATATACCACAACAGAGGATGGAAGCCATGGAGAGAAAGGTTTTGTTATACATCATTCTGTTTTATGGAAATCTGATATCCCTTTTCGCAGAATATATTCGTGTGGTCCGGAAGCCATGCTCCAGGCCGTAGCCAAATATGCCAAAAAAAAGAACATATTTTGTGAAGTATCACTGGAAAATACCATGGCATGTGGAATTGGTTCCTGTCTGAGTTGTGTGACCGATACCATATACGGACATCAGCGGGTTTGCAAAGAAGGACCGGTATTTAATACAAATGTGTTAAAATGGTAAGAATATGGCGGATCAAACGGTAAATATTGGTAAAATTTCTTTACAAAATCCTGTTCTCACAGCCTCAGGAACTTTTGGATATGGTGAAGAATATGTTGATTTTATAAATCTCAGTGAGCTGGGTGGATTCATTGTCAAAGGCACCACCGGAAGTCACAGGGAGGGCAATCCATATCCCCGGATGGCAGAAACCCCTTCAGGCATGCTTAATGCCATTGGTTTACAAAACAAGGGAGTTGACATTTTTATTCAGGAAATATTTCCGCGAATCAAAGATTATAATCGCAATATCATTGTCAATGTCTCGGGATCAACCGTTGACGAATATGTTGAAGTGGCTGAAAAAATTAACAGGGTGGCAGATATACCCGGCATTGAACTCAACATTTCCTGTCCGAATGTCAAAGAAGGTGGAATGGTATTCGGAACCAGCTGTCCTGCCGCTGGTGAAGTAATAAAGGCGGTGAGAAAAGTTTATGAACGGACTCTAATTGTAAAGCTTTCACCGAACGTGACAGATATTACGGAATTTGCCAAAGTTGCGGAAGAAGAAGGCGCCGACAGCATTTCAGTGATCAATACCCTTCTGGGTATGGCCATTGATATCAATTCCAGGAAGCCTTTTCTTTCTACCATTACCGGCGGATTGTCCGGTCCGGCCATTAAACCTGTTGCCCTCAGAATGGTATGGCAATGTTATAAAACTGTAAATATACCTATTATTGGGATTGGCGGAATAATGAATGCCAAAGATGCCATTGAATTTTTATTGGCCGGAGCCAGTGCCATTCAGATTGGAACTGCCAATTTTATTGATCCCCAGGTTACTGTGAAGGTGATTGAGGGCATTGAAACTTACCTTCATGATAATCATTTTGATTCCATTGAAGCGATCATTGGCGGATTGAAGATATAAAAAACCGCCCTGATTTTGAGCGGTTTATAATTTTTTTAGTGATCCCGCTGGGTCTCGAACCCAGGACCCCATCCTTAAAAGGGATGTGCTCTACCAACTGAGCTACGGAATCAGTATTTTTTAACGAGGTGCAAATATATTATCTTTCTTTGGTTTTACAAAAGCAATGGTTTATATTTTATAATATTTCTTCATTCATATTTATAATCTTCTGATTTTAAAAATATAAAATTTCCTTTTGTGCGATAAGTTACAAATATTTTCATTTCTTTGATAAATTCAACTATTTTCGTGTATTGCTAGATCTTAAATACAATGTCTTAATGAATTTCAATTTCAACTAATGTAAATGGATAAAAAAGTTGTCGTTATTACCGGGGCTTCTTCCGGGATTGGAATGGCATGTGCCAAAGAATTTGCTTCCCGCGGATATATGGTTTCAATGGGCGCCAGAAACCTTGAGACGCTCAATGAAATCAAAAAAAAGCTCGAAATATCTGGTTATACAGCCATGGCGACGAAAACAGATGTCAGCAAAGAAGAGGATTGTAAAAACCTGATTGATTCCACTATACAATCTTTCGGACGAATCGATATTTTAATTAATAATGCAGGCATATCCATGCGGGCTTTATTTAAAGATGTTCAAATATCCGTAATCAGAAAGTTAATTGAAGTCAATTTTTTTGGAACCGTATATTGCTCAAAATATGCTTTTCCTTATTTGCTAGAAACCAAGGGATCCCTGGTGGGCATTACCTCCATTGCCGGTTTTCATGGTTTACCAGGAAGAACTGGCTACTCTGCATCAAAATTTGCCATTCATGGTTTACTCGAAACAATTAGAATTGAAAACCTGCGGGATGGTTTACATGTGATGATTGCTGCCCCTGGTTTTACCGCTTCCAATGTCCGTAAATCTGCTTTATTGGCAGATGGGTCCCCACAGGGAGAATCACCAAGAAGCGAAAATACCATGATGAAACCCGAAGAAGTGGCCGTAAGAATATATAAAGGAGTTAAATATCGGAAAAGGAATATTATATTAACGCATGAAGGAAAATTTTCTGTATTGATGCAGCGGATTTTGCCCAATACCCTTGACAAAATATTTTATAGCCATATGGCAAGGGAAAAGAACTCACCGTTCAAATAGGTCAGTGATCGTTCACGTTAAAAAGGTTAACTCACAGAAAGCATCCTGTCATAAAACGGCTGACCGACTCATCAATGCCCGTTTAAAAAAAGAAATGAGAGAGCCGCTTACCTATCTTCTAATCTTATTAACTTCATTCATGTCGGATAATATTCGCTCATTCTCAGCTATTAATGGTTTCCCTAAAATAAAGTTCTTTTCAGCTTTGCGCATCTCGAGTTCGTAATTTATGTCTCTATATTTTTTTATCCTGGTAAAGTTTCTTATTTTTGATAAAGTCAATCTAATCAATCTTTATGGGTAAAAGGATCTTTCTGAGTGTAGTAATATTAATTTTGCTCTTTTCCTGTCAAGAAAAAGCTGAATTTAAGACAGAATCATTATTTTCTGATTATGAGGATGAAAAAGGAGTCTTTATCGTTACCTTGTCTCCTGCCCTGGTTTATTTTTTGCTCGACAAGGAAAAGGATGCTGAACTCATTGAGGCCATTACAAGCTTTGAAAAGGTTAAGACACTGCTTTACAGGAATTTTCATGATGATAACCGATCAGATGATTTATACAAAGATTTTAATGATTTTTATATCGATAATAGATTTGAAAACATTGCTTCCGTTAAAAAGAATAATGAACAGGCAAAAATTTATTTGTATGAAATAAACTCAGACAAAAAGGAACTGGTGGTTTTATTTACGGATAATCATTCAATGGTTTGCATAGGTTGTTATGGAAATATTCAGCCTGAGTCTTTAAATGTATTGATGAATCCGGAAAACATTGAAAGATTAAAGCAATTAAAAGATGGTACCATATAAAAAGTTCACTCATGCAGCTTTTGAAAATTAAAGAAAACCTGCTTTATTATAGATTTATAGATAATCAGTTTGTTAACCTATTTGTTTAATTAAAAATTAAAAAAAGTGAAAGGGAAATATACCATATTCATATTGATTATATTGATGCTGTTTGGTTATTCCTGTACCGATGATAATCAGGGTGAACCGGGGCTGAACGAAAAAAAAGGAATGTTCAATGGTTTATCTGATAAAATTGGCAGTGATATGAACAGTTTCAACAATAATAATGGCATCGAATCATTGTTTCGTTTCAGTTATCGATTCGATTCAGTCTATCCTTTTGAGGACATGTTTACTCCGGAGGATGGTTTCAGCTATGAAAAAGCCGCAATGGATTACCGGTGGAACGACACCATTAAAGATTGGGAAAAAGACAGCATCAATAATGATTCCCTCCTGGTGTTTTATTATCCATTGCAAGATGGAGAACCCAATGATCTGGAGTTGACCGTCACCAAATACTCCGATACTACTTTTGTCAGATATTCGGTTGATGATGATCAATTCAGTTCTAAACCGGAATATTTTTCACATCCGGATACCATACAGGCAATTATTTCAAGAAAAAATAAAACCCTTGCAGAATTGGATCTCACAGCAAGTTACTATGGGGACGGAGAAACGAAAAATATGAATGCCACCATGTACATTCCACCATATACACTCAGGGTTTTTATTGAATCGGGAGATTATTCCGTTGATTATGATGCCCAGCTAAAGGTGAAAACCAATGAAATAGGACGGGTTTTGACTAAAAAGTCATATAAAACTTTTAATAAAGAAGATTTGGGAAGAATTGACGGAAGAATGCGATATAAAAACTTAATGGTCTTGGGCGATATTAACTTTGCTGCCTTAAAAAAGGATACCAGTGTTACATTGACAGAGAAAACGGATACGCTGAATCTTTATGTATTCACCAGTTCAAAAAGCTATAAAATCGCGGATTTAAAATTACATGGTAAATCCATCGAAGATCTTGATACGGTACATATTGCTTATGCAGACTCCATTACAGAGCCATCAAATAGATACCATGAGCCCATTTCCGATGTTTTTCAGGAAGAAGACGATGCATTTGAATTGTTTTTTAAAGAAAGGATCGGAAAAGAAATTATCCAAATAATTGATTTGTTCTGGACGGATTTAAATTTATGATTATTTATAGGTTATAATGTGATAAACAATTGCATTATTTGTTTGTTTAACGCTCAAAAATTGATAATTTACCTGTCATATTCATTATAAAGGTCCTAAAGGATCTAACCATTTATTAACCTAAAAAATCAAAAACATGAAAGCATTAACATCATCCGTAGCAAGAATTCTCTTTGCACTACCTATGCTGATTTTTGGTCTTTTCCACTTCATGAATGCCGGTCAAATGGCTGGTATGGTTCCAGGATTCATTCCCGGTGGGGTATTCTGGGTTTATCTTACTGGTCTAGCCTTAATTGCGGCCGGAGTTAGTTTCCTCATTAATAAATATGTAAAAATTGCAGGATTGCTACTCGCTATCATGCTGCTTATTTTTGTATTAACCATTCACTTACCCAGCGTAGCCGGCGGAAACCAACAATCAATGTCTGCCCTGTTAAAAGATTTTGGACTAATGGCAGCAGCCTTGATGGTTTCAGGAATGGGAAAAGATTAATGGCGTATCCGCTCATTTGAATCAGACCATTATTTAAGCTGTTGTTTTAAAGTTTGACAAGAGCCCGGGAAGGTGCCCGGGCTCTTGTCATACAGAGGACTTAAAATTCAGTGGATTCATGAATAATTAACTCAGGCATATTTGCAAGTTCTTTTGCTTCAGTGAATTCATCAACAAATTTGCATCCGTCGAATTCGTCACCCCTATTCATATCGCCGTTTTATACTTCGGCGATTGAGGTGTTCATTGAAATCATGCTGCATAAGCGTGGTATAATATTTTACCAAAAAAATTGAGGTTTGTGAAGGATTCTTAAACATCCTTACACATAATTTGTTTATCAGGTATAAAAAAATGCCAAACACCTTAAATGCTAAACTAATTAATTCATGGTGGATTTAACTGCAACATACCTCGGACTAAAACTTAAAAACCCAATTATTGCTGGAAGTTCTGGTCTCACCAACACCCTGGAAGACATTAAAGAATTGGAAAATGCAGGGGTCGGTGCCATCGTTTTAAAATCCGTATTTGAAGAAGAAATCAGGAAAGAAAAAAATTCAACCGCCCCGGAAAACAGTGAATTTCCATATGCGAATACCATGGATTTTTATCGTTCCTCCGATGTTCAAACCACCTTAAATGATTACCTGGATTTAATCTCAAAAGCGAAAAAAGAAACAGATATTCCAATTATAGGAAGCATCAATTGCGTCACTGCCGAAAATTGGATATCCTTCGCAAAAAAAATCGAAGATGCCGGGGCTGATGCCATTGAGTTAAACATATTTTTGCTTCCATCAGACATTAACAATTCAAGTGAATACATAGAAGAACTTCATTTTGAAATAATCAAAAAAGTAAAAGCCTCGATTGATATTCCTATATCTGTGAAAATCAGCTTTTATTTTTCAAATCTATCCGGATTTATTAAAAAACTATCCGAAACTGGCATTAATGGAATAGTCTTGTTTAACCGCTCATATAATATTGACTTTAACATCGCCAATTTAGAAGTAGTTTCATCGAATATTTTCAGTACCCCGGGTGAAATTATTTTTCCATTACGCTGGATAGCCATTATGGCCAGCAGGACAAGTTGTGATCTGGCAGCATCCACTGGGGTGCATAATGGAAAAGGGGTGATAAAACAATTGCTGGCAGGGGCTTCAGCTGTTCAGGTGGTATCCACTTTGTATAAAAACGGAAAAAGCTATGTAACCATCATGCTGGATGAGATTGTAAACTGGATGAGTATAAAAGGTTTTAATAAAATCAGCGATTTTCATGGCAAAATGAGTCGTGAAGATTTTGAGAATCCCGCTGAATATGAACGCGTTCAGTTTATGAAATTCTACAGTGGTAAATGAGGCCGAGCCTAAGAAGTTTTGCGGTCGATAAATGCTATTGATAAACTGCTGGATTGAATATTTCGCCTGACTTAGAGCCACTATTTAAGGCTTTTTGCAAGGCAGGCAAGGGACAAAATAACAAGTTAAATGGACAGGGTATTTTGTTTCAAAACCTTAAGGGGAAATCAAATTCTTAATTTCTCCTTTGAATTAAACATCAATTGCCATCCTGATTGAATCATTTCATATAAAAAAACAAAAACCGGAACGGTTAAAAAAACTCTTACCTCATCATAAAAGGTGGACTTCTCACCCAGGAACCTGAGTACCCGTTCAACATGATTTTTTTTAAACAAATTGAAATATATTTTTGACCGGGCAATTTTCTTTCTTTTTAGCACATTGAGCATGGTGGTATCGTACAAAATGTGTCTTTTTTTGTGCCATGGTTTTGGATAGAATGGGGTGCCGGACTTTTGAAGTTCATTGACAATGGCCAGGGCTTCTTCCTGTATTCGCTTAAAAGCATATCCCGAAGAAGGTTTTACCATCCCTCCCGGTGTACCGATATTCATTACATGGGGACTAACATACTCTTTTAACGGGTAATTGGTCATGGGGATTACCCCGAATTCCTTTTCTACAATATTATAATTAGAGCATTGAACATGGGTACTGATGTATTTTGACAATTCTTCTGTATAGGTATTGGTATCTAGTAGCCCCGGGGAAAAGACTGTAAACTCAACCAAAGCTTTTCTTTTGTTATGAGGCATGACATAACAAAATCTGGTGTCATCATGTTGCCTTATACGAAAATCCATCAGCATGGCAACATCCTCATCAAATTGATCTTTTGAAGTTTCAATGACCCATCCCCGGAAATGCTGGTAATACAATACATAATCAGATTGTTTGATTTTTTCAATATCAGGGGTCAGACTGTTAAACACGCAGTCGCCATGATACGTATTTTTGTTTGTATTGACCAATGCCCCATTGCCTTTTTCTTCAATGTTCTTGATGTTTTCCTCCCGCCAGGTGATATTTTTATTTGGCTCGAGGGATTCATACATAAACTGATAATAGTCGCCGGATTTTATCATTTTATATTGATAATCTCGAAGATGGATGGAAAGTTTTTTATGCTGATAAGCCAATGCTAAATGATTCCATTTTTTCAGCACCAGATGCTCAAATTCATTTTTATCTTTCTCCCAGAAACTCCAGTTTTTATCGTGGTTTTTTTGAATTTTTTGATCAATCAAAAGGATTTTGCGATCTTTCAAAACCGATTTATTAAGATAATAAGCCAGCATCAAACCTGCACAACCAGTCCCGGCAATGATATAATCAAATTTTTCCATCATCAGATATGAATATGAACATTTAACAGTAGAAAAAATATAAACTGACTGAGAAAATATGCTTTCAAAGCTATGGAATTTATTCGAATTTTGAAGTAGTGGTATAGCAAAGACGGAATGAATGCAATGACAAACCAGGCCATGTAATTTTGCAATGGAATCATTCCACCCATCCAATTCCAGTAACCCAAATGCATGGCTACAGGTTCCATGATAAAATCAAAAAAAACGATCACAATAGCCACCAACAATCCGTGCAATAGGGTTTTCCTCGTAAATCCTGCCATCATATCATTTACGGATAATATCAACACCAACCAGTTGATGGTAATGATGATTGGAACTTCAAGTACTTTGACATTAAAAACCGTTCCATACGAATAATGGCCAAAAATATCTCCGGTATGCACCCCTGTTGCTTCCATAATAAAGGTAAATAGTAAGGTGCTGGTGGAGAGGAGTATTATTTTCAGTCCATGATTTCTTTTAAAAACAATGACTAAAACAATCATTCCAACTGCATATAATAAAATTTCGGTCGTTTGAACTGAAAAGGCATACAATTGATCACTGGTATGGGCAATGACTCCCCCGCTGAAAATTATCAGCATGATAACACCGAGGAAAGCTTCATACCGGTTATATACCTGGTTCAAATTGATATTTATTATTTTTTTTAGCATCTTTTCAAAAGTATATGTATAGATTACCCTATTTTATCTGCAATATAAAAACTTTAAAACTTTTATGATGAAACCTCCATGATTAAGCGCTAATCACACACGAGCATGATCAAAATGGAGGTTCCATATGACCATTGAAAAATTAAATTTGAACATATGAATAAAAGGATATGTTTGAAAATCCCATAAATTATTTATTTCTTTAAGGCGCAAATTAACTTTCAAAATGTCGGTTTTACAAACAAGGAAATGTTCCTTAAGTTCAAAATAATATATGGGAGAAGGTGAGCTTAATAAATATTATCTTGAACCAGCGCAATGGGTAAAAAGATATGGAGATGTACTCTATAATTATGCTGTTTACAGGGTTTTTTCCAGCCCCATGGCTGAAGATCTGGTACAGGAAACATTTCTTTCAGCATTTGATGCCAGGGAATCTTTTAAAGGCAATAGTACTGAAAAAACCTGGCTTATAGCAATTTTAAAAAGAAAAATCATAGATTATTTCAGAAAAAAAAGCCAAAAGGACAACAAAGAAATATCGGAAGAATATCATTATTTTAACCCTGAGGGAGAAGCAAAAAAAGGATGGATAGCTGAAAAACTGCCTGAGGAATGGTCATTAAACATAGAGCAGGTGATAGAGAATAAAGAATTATATGATATCCTTAATCGTTGTCTCAGTCATTTGCCGGCTCAATGGGCTGCATGTTTTTCCCTGAAATCCATTGAAGAAATCCCTTCGGAAGAAGTTTGTAAGGAAATGGATATCACTCCGTCAAATTTATGGGTTATACTGCACAGGGCCAGATTAAAACTCAGGGAGTGTTTTGAAAAATTTTGGATGAAATAACGATGATAAACAAGACTTTAACAGAATCAATGACGATGATTTTACTATTAAGTTATATCAGACCAGCGAATCATGAAATATTTAACGAATGTAAGATAAATAATACCGCATACATTTTATGAACCTGATGATGAAACCTCCATGATTAAGTGTTAATCACATACGCGCATGATCAAAAAGGA
>CAYFUP010000112.1:0-10368 GCA_964346235.1 uncultured Bacteroidales bacterium
ACATATTGTTAGTTGACATTGAAACCATTATGCATTCCATAAAAAAGAAATAAATGCTTTATATCGTATAAATAATATAAATTAGTTTATGATTCCTTCACTTTTTATTTGTTGTATAGTATTCTTTTTATTTTCAACCAAAATTATAAGCTTTGGAATATTAATATTTTAAAGATTTCCTTTGGATTGTTTTCGAAGAATTGATGCGGAAAAATAAGGCCAATATGTTCCATGCTTAAGAGTGATTAAAAATACTGTCAATGGCTTTTACCCTGTAATCGAATATTTTATTTAATTGTTTTTTTATCAAAATGCCATTTGCCAATTTCCCAAGTAAACCAAAAGGTGGGGCATAAGATACAATATCAATCATTTTAACGCCTTCAGGAACTTCCTGTAAGATGTGTTCATGATGCCACATATTGTATGGACCAATTCGCTGCTCATCCACAAAGTATTTTTTGGGTTCAATATGCGTTATTTCTGTTACCCAGGTGGTGGTATAACCCGGCAAAGGTTTTACCCGGTAACTTATAATCATACCGGCATACATTTGTTCAGGCAAACCGTCTGATGTAATGTCAAATCCCATGGAGGGCGGGGTGATTTTTTTAAGGTTTTCCGGGGTAGCAATAAATTTCCAAACATCATCAATGGATGATTTTACTGAGTGTTCCCGTTTAAATTGAAAAAATGCCATGGTCTGTGCTTTTATTTTCTTTGATTGGTGATATTGCCGTAATAAATTATTGTCCAGCAGAAACTCAAGTTATCATTTTATTTTGAGGGAATTGGCCTGGCCTTGCATAAGAGAATGAAGCAATATGTTTGGCTACATGGTAATTATTTAAACCTGAGATACATACTGCATCCATTTTGTTTAAATCTATTTGTCCATCGCTGAGTAAGACATCACCGGGAAGATAAATATTTTCAATAGCTCCAACCATTAAGATGGTATTGCTCGCTTTGATGTTAATCTCTTCCACAAATCTCACACTTAATTTCAAGTGACTATCCTTCACGAATGGGGCATAAAAATTATCCTTGTATTCTTCCGTGAAGCCACATTTTTCAAATTCAGATTCTTCTTGATCAAACTTTGCTGATGTATAATGTGCTGACGCAACAAAAGCTTTATTAACCTGATTAACAGTGTAAATACCAGTATTAACAATATTGGTGTAAGTATGCCGGGGCACGGTGGTTGGACGTTGCATAAAACCAACTATTGCCGGGGAAGAACTTAAATGTATCAAGGAACTAATGATGGTCAGGTTGCTGATCCCTTCAGGGGATTTTGTCCCTATCAAATTAGCGGATTTATATCCACTTAAGCTGTTTACAAGATTTAACCGCCTGACGCGATCCATCTGTTTCAATTCGGTTTGATTAATTCGCTTTTCCATTTGAAATGATTATAGATTTAATTCCCATGAACCTCAATTGGCCTCAGATACGTTAAGAACCGTAAACCATTGTTTTTAACCGTTTTAAAGGCAGACTCCATTCATTTACCCTGGTGTATGGCAGAAATTCCGCCGTCTAAGTTTATAATCTGACCTGTCATCCAGGAGGCATTTTCTGATAAAAGAAAGGTTGCCAATGAGGCCATATCCTCAGGTTTTCCAATCCTCTTCAAAGGATGACGGTTCTTATTCGATTCTACTTTTGCATCTGTATTTAATAATGATGCTGCAAGCGGGGTATCGGTCAGAGAGGGTGCAATACAGTTAAACCTTATACCTGGGGCATACTCAGCTGCCAATGCTTTGGTTAACCCTTCAATGGCACCTTTTGAAGAAGAAACCAGAGAATGAAAAATGAACCCCTTTTGCACAGCAACGGAAGAAAATAATACAACTGATGCATCATGAGATTTTTTCAATTTTGGCAACAATGCCTGAATTACCCTGACTGCTCCTAAAAACTGAATTTGATAATCTTGTATAAATTCCTCCGTTTTAATTCTGTGAAAAGGTTTTAACTTTATGGTACCCGGACAATACACAATTCCATCTAATACCTCCGGCAAATAATGAAAGTCAAAATGATCTGCATTGACATCCAAATGAACATTCATCTCATTTTGCTTTACCAATTCATCATCGGAAGTATTGTATGTTGACCAGACTTTGTTTTGAGGAATACTTTTTAGTTTGTTAACAATGGCAAGGCCAATACCACTGGATCCTCCTATAATAATATAATTTTTCATACTTGAGGAACAAGTGTAAAAACACTTTGTTTAAAATGTACTCCTGTAAATTAAACAGAAAATATGCTAATTTGCTGTGAAGATTTTTTTATTGATTAATAAAGAAAATTATTTTTTTTATGGTCTTTTGAATTCTACCCTTATTTCCTCTGCTATCTCCAGGGCAGTGGTCAGGGTACTTAAATCGGGATAGAGCTGGCCGTTTTCTCCGGCATAATGACTATGCCCGATGGCTTCCAGGGTGCCGGCAGGATTCTGGTCTTTGTCAATTTTGGTGCGGTACACAACGGCTGGCTGACAAGAGGTTTTGTATTCTTCGTTATCGGGAAATTTATTGTTGGTCCAGTATTCATTAAAATCCCAGGTTTGATTGATTTCAAACAATACAAAAAAAGCATCAGGTATTTTATCAGAAATCCTGGTATATAAATCAAAATCATTTAATGGCGTTTCACCGGTGATGGCATCCGGAACGGGATTCTCGGGGGTTGGGAGATATAATCCATCCGCTGCCTTAATTCCTCTTTTATGTGCCCAATATGGGAGTGCAGCAGGTCGCCTGATCTCCCCAGGTTTCCACTTGCCTTTTTCGGATTCACCGTAGTTAAAAATTCCGGTCCCGATGGACTCAGCCACATATAGGGTTTCAATATATTTGCCGGTGGTGTCTTCAATCCAGATGGCCATCAAAGGAAAATTATGCTCCTTGCCTTTTTTAAAATGAAGTACCAATGACTGGCCTTCCTTATCCTGGTTGGTCTTTAATATTTCCTTATTCCCAAATTCTTCAGGGGGCTTGCTAAAAAAGCATCCCGATATTATCCCGGTCAAAAGCAAAGGAATAAGACCTGCCCGGAGTATTCTCAAAAAACCGGTTGCTTTATGTTTTTTCAATTGATGCTGATTCATCTGTGATATTCTCTTTATTAAAAAATCATTTTTCAATGACAATATGCCCTTCCTTTTCAAACCCATTGCATTCCTAATAGTTATCTCATTTCTTATTACGCAATTTAGCAAATACAATTATCATCTCCATTAAAATCTTATTAACGTTATTATATTTCAATTGTATTCTACTTTTAAAACTCCACGATGATCCCCACTGATGGCAATACCGTACCACTGGACTCCGTCTCCAGCCTTTTCATTTCATAGCGCGACGGATCATCTTCCCGCACAATCTTATTGCCGTTTTCATCGGTTTCCGGCAACAAAGGATCCTGATCATCGGTTGTAAAGTTATAAACATTTTGAACATCAAGATATACCATCAATGACCAGGTGGAGAAATAAAATCCTTTGTCCACACGGATATCCAGCTGATGAAATGGATCAAACCTTTTTTCATTAAACTGGTTATAATCGAGATAAGGCTGATTTCGGGCCTCCCAGGCGGAAATGAGACTGGATTTTCCGACATCGAAAGGGGTAAAGGGTGCCCCTCCGACAAATCGCCATTTGAATCCCACATCCCAATTTCCCTTAAAGCTTCTGGTGGTAGTTATATTAAACAAATGTTTGTTGTCCCAGCGCGATGGGACGTATTCCCCGTAAAAATCCTTGAACTCACTCCTGACAAGGGTATATGATAAAACAATATTGGCCCCGAATAAATCCCGGTTTCGATACAGTACCTCCATCCCGTAAGCCCTGCCTTCAGAAATGGATTTTACTTCTTCATCGCCAAAGGTTCCGAAATCTGCTCCTTTGCCGGCAATGGCAATGGAGTCGGCAAGGGAATAGGGATAATCCCGGTAATATTTAAAAAAACCTTCCAGGGTAAATTTAGAAGTCTCATTCGGCAATAACTCAATGCCTGAAACAATATGGTCGGATTCAATGTATTTAAGGTTGTTTTCTTTGTTAACAAGCACCCCTTTCCTTTTAAAACCCAATGTCGTATAGGGTGGTATCTGATGATAACGGCCCGTATTAAAATTCACGGAAAATGAAGGGGTAAAATTATAAGATGCCGAAAATCTTGGGGAAAACTGGTTTAGCATATTTGACATGCTGGCGGAATAGTTGTTTGCATCGGTACGAAAACCCAGTGAGAGGGTCAGTTGATCCTGAAAAAACTTTTTGTTTGCCTGTCCAAATACTCCCCATTTGAAAACACCCAGGTTGGTTTCATAGTCAAATGTTTCCGGCTGACCGTAAATAAAAACTTTGTTAAAGGTAGCGTTATAATAATCGGCATATTCCAGTCCGCTTCCCACATTAAACTCAAATCCGCTTTCTGTATTAATGTTCTTTTCATACCTGAGCTTATTCTCGATCTCATCGGAGTTATAATCCAGGGTTTGGATGGAATCTCTGTCGTTGCCGAGAAATTTGTATGAAATATTGTTCAGGTGACTCCTGCTCAATACCCAGGTATCAAAACTGTTATCCTGATACCTCTTGTAAACCGCTCCTACCGTGTAATTCCATTGCTCATTGACCGGCAGATAGGATAAAATATACCGTTGCTCTTCGGTTTCATTGGCGTCCAGGTTTAACTCGAATTGATCAATGGCTCCGATACCTATTAAGGTAAGCTCATTTTTAGGGTCAAAACGGGTTTTTGTTTTAAACTGAAAATCATTGTATGTTGGCAGAAAAGGCAACTCCAGCAAATCAAAAAGAAATTGCAGGTAAGAACGTCTCGCTGAAGCCACAAAGGTGGTATTGTCACCCAATGGGCCGTCAAGGGTCAGGGCTAAATCAGAGGCACCAACGGTTGACTTAACATTGAGGTTTTCCTTGCTTCCATCTTTTTGATTGAATTCAAACACGGAACTCAAAGCCCCGCCCCTGCTGGCAGGAAAGGCACTCGAATAATAATTGACCTCCCGGATAAAGTCCACGTTGATGATGCCTACCGGTCCACCTGATGCCCCCTGTGTGGCAAAATGATTCAGGGTGGGGATTTCAACTCCATCGAGGTAAAAAGCATTTTCACTGGCTCCCCCTCCCCTCACGATTAAGTCGTTTCGAAAGGAAACAGAACTTGATACCCCGGGAAAGGACTGAATTACTCGCGAAATATCACGATTTCCGCCCGGGTTTTTTTCTATTTCTTTAATACCAATCCGCCGAAGTGAAACCGGGGCATCTTCATCCTTCCTGAACGGGGAAGCTTTTACCACCACTTCTTCAATGTCCACGGAAGTCTCTTTCATGGGAATATCAATAAAAACCGGCTTGGCATTCGTCACCTGGATTTCTTCGGTAATATAAGTCGCAAAACCTACGGCTGAAGCCCTTAGCTCGGCAAATCCCGGCTCTACACCGGTAAAGATAAAATTGCCTTCAAAATCGGACACTGCTCCAATATTGGTGCCCCAAATCACAATGTTGGCAAATGGAACCGGTTCGTTGTTCTTGCTGTTAAATATGCGGCCTTTGATAACGCCCTGACCTTCCTGCTGGGCATATAGAAAGGATTTGGAAACTAAAAACAAGGCTATTATTAATAAAACCTTCTTCATCGTTTATTAAGTGTTTTTGAAGAAACATGGAAAGGTATTATTTGTTCACAATAAGGAAAGCTAATTAAACAAATGATTAAAAGATTTTATGAAACAATGATTAACCTTGTTGAAATGAACTGAAATATTTCGCCTCTTCTGACAGGTTAATGCCTGGATACTTTCTTATAATTCGTTCCACTTTATCAGTATATTTCTTAACAAAATTTAAATAAGCCTGACTTTCCTTATTGAATGGCCGGTGGTTATATGCCTTGATGATTTCCTCGATATCGTTCATGAGCTCTTTAGACTGATTATCGATAAATGCTTCTGAGAATTTTTCCCATATATATTGAATGCCCATCTCATTGGGATGCAGCAAATCGGAATCATAAAACCGGTAATCCCTCAAATCATCCATCATGATTTCATAAGAAGGGAAATAGGTACAATGTTTATTTGACTTGATGGTTTCATGGACAGCATAAAACAAAATGGATTTGCTCAGTTGGTTTTCAACCGCCCCGTCTTTCCAGTGTCGAACGGGACTGATGGTAAATATGACCTGCAACCGGTTATTAAAATCATGCAGGGAATGAATCAGATCCTGCAAGCTCAGCAAACATTCTTCCAGCCCAAGAAGCCGGTGAATAAACTCCCGGGCCGGTATTTTATGGCAATTGGAAACCACCTGTCCGGTTTTCTTGTACTCATAGATTTTTGCAGTGCCCAGTGAAATAAATACAAATTGAGCTTGCCCAAGAAATTCAATGGCATCATGAATGTTTGCATTGATGTGTCGTAAACATGCTTCTGCATCAGCATCAGAAAAAGCACTGTGATGATAAAAGCTATAATATTGTTCATGATAATATCCCAAATCATGCCGATCAAAATAATGACGTTTCATGATAAAATCAAAAGATTTCAATACAGATACCGGATTATACAGAACCCCGAAAGGATTCGTAAAAACCGGAAACTTAAAGCGCTTCAGCTTATTACCAATGTTTTGAGTAAAACAGGAGCCGTTCAGTAAGACCGGTGTGCCATAACTTATTTTATTCGCTGAAGCTTCAGGAAATACCGCTGTTCGAAAGTTCATTGGTGTCAATGTTTAATGAAACTTATGTTCTGTTCATAAGCAATGATAGTCATTTTTTTTTAGTGGCTGTAAGCTCCATTTAAAACGTTTAATAACAAATGTATACACTTTTTTTAGTGTATGTAAGAAAAAGTCAGTAACTGCATAATGCTCACCTTAAGCACCAGTCATTTGCGATCCGTGATCTCCTGGCACTTAAGGCTTGCATGCCTTGTTCTTGGCCCCTTCTTAGAACCACTTTAGAATACTATGTTGGTTTTCTTATTTTCACTATTTATACGTTTGGTACAGCGGATTGTTGTTCAGCAAAATTTATTTTTTAGCGCATCCCTCCTTGCGTCGGCAAAAAGACTCAGTTCTATGGGGTTCCCCTGATATTTGTTTTTTTTGAATCTTTTCCTGACTGGCATGCTTAAAAGCAGCATTCTTCAATCCCTTGAATCATCCAATATTTCTCTCACATCAAATTAATGTTGGTTTAAGATCCGGAATTTATTTCTTAATATTGCGTTGTAACATTAAAAGCATAAATATGTCAGGCAAAGACAAAATTCAGGAATTAAAAGAGCGCATTGAAAAAGTGCAGCAGGGTGGCGGAGATAAGGCCATTGCCAAACAGCAATCGCTTGGAAAAATGACCGCAAGGGAAAGAATCAATTACCTGCTGGATGATGATTCTTTTCATGAATACGATTTGTTTGTAGAGCATGATGCCCGGGATTTCGACATGGAAAAGAAAGTATTGCATTGTGACGGAGTGATTACCGGCACCGGCACCATCAACGGTCAACCCATATGCATTTTTGCACAGGATTTCACTGTAGCAGGTGGTTCTCTGGGTTTTATGCATGCCCGTAAAATTACCAAAATCATGGATCATGCCCTGAAGATGCGGATGCCCCTGATCGGTATTAACGATAGCGGTGGTGCCCGTATCCAGGAAGGCGTCAACTCCCTGGCCGGATATGGGGAAATATTTTTCCGAAACACCCTTGCATCGGGAGTCATACCCCAGATTTCAGTAATATTGGGCCCCTGTGCCGGAGGAGCAGTTTATTCCCCGGCGCTGACCGATTTTGTCTTTGTGGTGGATAATATTTCAAAAATGTTCATTACTGGTCCGGAAGTGATAAAAACTGTTCTGGGAGAGGAAATTTCCATGGAAGACCTGGGCGGAGCGCGAGTTCACAGTGAAATCACCGGGAATGCCCACGTATTTACTGAAGATGAGAATGAATGCTTTGATAAAATAAAAAAGCTTTGCTCTTTTATTCCGTGGAATAACCAGGTAAAAGCCCAGAAAGCTGAGCCAAAGCCCCCATCGAAATCCATTGACATTGAAAAGATTGTGCCGGACGATAACCGGGAACCATACGATGTCAGGGACATCATAAAAGCTGTGGTTGATGATTCGGAATTCTTTGAAATCCAGGACAGCTGGGCCAAAAATATTGTGATTGGTTTTGGCAGAATGAACGGGCGTACAGTAGGTTTCGTCTGCAATCAGCCCATGTACCTGGCGGGAGTGCTTGATGTGGACTCTTCCGATAAAGCAGCCCGGTTTATCAGGTATTGCGATTCTTTTAACATCCCGATTGTTACCATGGTGGATTTACCAGGATACCTGCCCGGAGTTGACCAGGAACATGCCGGTGTAATCCGCCACGGAGCCAAAATGTTATATGCTTACAGTGAAGCTTCTGTTCCTAAAATCACACTCATTATCAGGAAGGCATATGGAGGAGGATATATAGCCATGAGCTCCAGGCACCTGCGTGCCGACTTTGTATTTGCATGGCCAGGGGCCGAGATTGCTGTGATGGGACCCGAAGGTGCCGCCAACATCATTTTCAGAAAACAAATCGCCAATGCTGAAGACCCTGAAGAGATGAGAAAGCAAAAGGTGGAAGAATACAAAACCAAATTTGCCAATCCATATGTAGCAGCTGCCAAGGGATATATTGACACTGTGATTGAACCTGCGGAGACCCGGAAGTTTTTATTGCATGCCATTGAGGTATCAGACAATAAATCCATTCCTGTTCCCCACAAAAAACACGGCATACCGCCATTTTAAGCAAGCAAGACGTGGTCATCCTGTTTTTTAAAATATTATCAGCCATTAATCTGGGTTAAAAAATTTATTCCATAAAAAATATTCATCACTGTTACTGGATTATAAAACTGCTTAACCATGAACGAGGAATTTAAGATTTTCGAACTGCATGACAGCAAGTATAAAACGAAATACACGCCAAAATACGAGAGGCAAAAAAAATATCAGGTTCCTGACATCAATAATGTTTATGCTTTTATTCCGGGCGCCATCACTGAGGTCTTCGTAAAAGAAGGCGTAAAAGTTGAAAAAGAAACCCGGCTGCTGGTGCTGGAAGCCATGAAAATGTTAAACCGGGTGGAAGCCCCCATTGAAGGAAAAATAAAAAAAGTGCATGTCAAACCCGGTGACAAAGTGGTGAGAGGAGATTTGCTGGTTGAATTGGAACCTGATATATGTTAAATCGACCTGATCATTTACATCATTCCTTCCATCAATATATATTTTTTGATCTCATCCGGCCATTCCGGGCTCCCGTTAAAAATCCCATACACTGTTGACCCGCTGCCGGACATTAATGCAAAGTCCGCTCCCAACTTATAAATCGCATTTTTCAAATCGCCAATCAAGGGAAATTTATTGAAAACAAATGATTCAAAATCATTGAATACCAAATTTTTCCATTGTTCTACGGGGATTTTCTCCAAATCATTCAGCGTAAAATCCGTTGGATTTTTACCGGCATGTGAATTGGATTCATGGCTAAGAGAAGCATAGGCTTCTTTGGTGCTTACATGTATTCCGGGGTGTAAAATCACCAGGTGCCTGCCCGATAAATCAATATTCAGCGGACTTAGCTTCTCCCCCCTTCCTGTGGCATGCGCTGGTTTGTTCCTGATAAAAAAGGAGCAATCACTTCCCAAATCCAGGGCCAAATCGCTTAATTGTTGATCAGTCAGATGAAGGTTCAGCAATGAATTTATTCCCTTAAGAGTGAATGCGGCATCAGATGAACCTCCACCCAGTCCGGTTCCCGGAGGGATTTTCTTATGCAAATGAATGGTCAGCTTGCTCCTTTTAATATATTGCTGTAATTGCGCATATGCCTTATAACACAGGTTATTTTCCACCGGACCATCTATATCTGTGCCTGAAAAACCGAATGAAATCAATTTTTCAAATGCATCATTGTGAATTATTTCCAACACATCATAAAATGGTACTGGATAGAAGACAGTCTCGATGTCATGAAAGCCATCTTCTCGCTTACCAACTACCTTTAATCCTAAATTAATTTTTGCATTTGCGAAAAGTATCATGTAACCGGATGTTGTTTTGAAGCACAAATATATTTCAAGAATCTTCTTCATTTAAAATTCATGCAATATTTCTTCTGGGCAAAAACCCCTGCATAAACCCCTTATTCCTATTGCGCGCGCAAAGGATATAAACCGCGCTTGCGAGTTCGCCGGAGGCAAATAACCATGAGGGCTCCATCGGCATTTGAAACGAAATAGTTGACTTTATTTAA
>CAYFUP010000113.1:0-10361 GCA_964346235.1 uncultured Bacteroidales bacterium
TTAAAATCTGGTATAACTTTGTGTTCATTTATTAAAACCTCAACTTTTTATTATTTATTATTTGTCAAAAAAATTCAGGTTCATTTACTGATGCAAAATAAATATAAAAAATTTATTGTAGGCATTACAGAGCACAGGATTTTCGGATTCCAGGCAATCCCTTATATCATCAAGGCAGAGGAAGGCATGGCTTATTATTCCATCATTGACACGGTAACAAAAGATAATGTGGACAGCATCGATTTTTCTTTATCGGATAATGAGAGGCAAGTTGTCTCGATTGCCGATAAATATGCGGAAAGAGAAGTTTTTCGGATTTTTTCAAAGGAAAAAAGCAACAAGGACTTTATTAAGAAATTATCCCTGAAGTTGCTGGATGAAAGGATAAAACCATATATTGAGAAAAGGGTTATTCAAATCATTGAATTAATTACTGCAAATGATATTCCCTTGTTTCTGAAAGATAAAAAGTATAATACCATTTATAAAGATGATGCGGTCAAAATTGAACCGGAACCAGCGCAACCCGTCTTTAACTTTATAAAAAACCATGAAGGCACCAAATATTTTTTAACCCTGCTTAATAAAGGAGAAGAACTGGAATTGAACCATTCGCCGGCAAGAATTCTTGCTTACATGCCCTGTTTCATCATATTGAACCGGATACTCTACCGGGTGAATGATATTGACAGCAAAAAGCTGGTCCCCTTTTTCAGTAAAAAATTCATTGAAATACCAAAGGCTTCGGAGAGCGCTTATTTCAGAAAGTTTATTCTGAATACCATAAAAAGGTATCATGTCAATGCTCAGGGATTTATGATTCTTGAAGTTCAGCCGGAAAAAAAGGCCGCCCTGTCAATCGGAGAGGATTTATCCGGGAATGGTGTTATTAATCTTGATTTTTTCTATGGAAACAAGAGATTTGATCATTATAGCGTTGAAAAGGTAAATGTAGAACTGCAAAAACAGGAACCAAATTATGAATTCCGGAAATATGCCAGGGACAACGAATGGGAACAATCGAAAATCAGGAAGTTAGAAGAGCTGGGTTTGTCCCGGAAAAACAACTACTTTTATTTTAATGATCCGTCGGGGAAAGCAAGCAATTTCTACGATTTAATCAATTGGTTCAATGGCAATGCTGAGCTGATTAAGGATGCCGGTTTCAGTATTCGACAAGATAAAACCAAAAAAGAATATTTTAAGGGCAAAGTTGAACTGGAGTTTCAGGTGGAAGAAAAGCAAGATTGGTTTGATTTACATGCCGTGGTAAGGTTTGGAGAATATCAGATTCCTTTTTCTAAACTTAAAAAATACATTCTTAATGATATCAGGGAGTTTGAGCTTCCCGGCGGTGAAATAGCCATTATCCCTGAAGAATGGTTTTCCAGATATAAAGATTTATATGAATTTGGAAGAGCAAAAAATAACATTATCGAAATACAGAAGTTTCATTTTCAGCTTGTCAATGAAAGAATTGAAGGCATTTCTAAGAAGTATTACAAGGACTTT
The DNA here is from genome assembly GCA_964346235.1 of uncultured Bacteroidales bacterium. Lineage (GTDB taxonomy): Bacteria > Bacteroidota > Bacteroidia > Bacteroidales > CAYFUP01 > CAYFUP01. The sequence goes on from CAYFUP010000113.1 coordinate 1,513, forward strand.
ATCAGGTTAAACGAACTGGATCACCAAAATAATCAACCGGATCACCATAATAACGATAAATTGCCGGCAGGCTTGAATGCCACATTGCGGAGTTATCAATATACCGGATTTGATTGGCTTAAAAAGCTGAATGCACATGGTTTTGGGGGATGTCTTGCAGATGACATGGGACTGGGAAAAACCATACAAACTCTGTCCATGCTGCAACACACAAAAGAAAATGAACGTCATGTTTCAATCATTATCATGCCCACATCGCTCATACATAACTGGGAAAATGAAATCAGGAAATTTACCCCCGGCTTAAAATACTATGTTTATGCCGGATTAGACCGGATTAAGAATGTTCAGCATTTTCGCAATTATGATGTCATTCTGACTACTTACGGCATCGTAAGGAATGATGTGGATTTCTTTAAGGATATTGATTTTTACTATATCATTCTTGATGAAAGTCAAATCATTAAAAACCCGGAATCTAAAATTTATAAAGCCATTATCAGTTTGCAATCCGCATATAAACTAGTGCTTACAGGCACCCCCATTGAAAATTCCCTCATTGATTTATGGGCCCAGCTGAATTTTCTTAACAAAGGCCTGCTTGGCAACCTGAATTTTTTTAAAAACAACTTTGTAAAACCAATTGAAAAACAGAATGATGTGAAGCAAGAGAAAAAGCTGCAAACGTTAATTCAACCCTTTATTCTGAGAAGAACTAAGTTTGATGTCGCGAAGGATTTACCCCCGCTCACTGACCAGTTGCTTCGTTGCGATATGACCTCAGAGCAGTCTAAAATCTATGAAGAAGAAAAATCCAAAGTCCGCAACCTGATTTTTGAAAACATCAATAAAGAAGGGGTTGAAAAATCCGCTATCATTATACTTCGCGGATTGAATATTCTAAGGCAGCTGGCCAATCATCCTGTATTATTTCAGCGTGATTATGAATACGGATCGGGCAAATATGATGACATTACGATGAATCTCAACAGCTTAATCGCCGAAGGACATAAGGTGCTTATTTTTTCTGCGTTTGTGAAACACCTTGAACTGATTGAAGGCTATTGTACCCGGCAGGCCATTCAATATGCCAAACTAACCGGGAAAACAAGCAATCGAAAAGCCATCATCAAAAAGTTCCAGGATGATAAATTGGTGAAGGTTTTCCTTGTATCCCTAAAAGCAGGGGGATTTGGTTTAAACCTGACAGCGGCTGATTATGTTTTTATCATCGATCCCTGGTGGAATCCCGCTTCTGAAATGCAGGCCATTAGCCGTGCCCATCGAATAGGACAAGACAAGCGGGTTTTTGTTTACCGCTTCATCACCAGCAATTCCATTGAAGAAAAAATCAACCAACTGCAGGAGAAGAAATCCGAACTGGCCAATATTTTTATCAATACCAATAATCCATTCAGAAATATTGACAGGGGTGAGATAGAAAACTTGTTCAGTTAGAACCACTTTAGCATAATTAGTTGGTTTTCTTATAGTCACTATTTAATTGTTGATTGTAACAGGCGTGCTGAAAAACTATTTGGATATAACCGGAACGAATTGATTGGTAAAAATACTGCATCCATTATACCTGATTTTCAGTCGAATGGACATAGTTCTGTAGCGTTGGGCAAACATTACATTAGAAATGCCATAGAAGGCGGAATGAAGCAATTCAGCTGGCAGCATCAGAAAAAGAATGGTGAGATCCTTGAAACAGAAATATCGCTCAGCAGGTATGATTCACAAGATAACAATAAACTGGTGGCCGTTATCATTGATATCACCGACCAGGTCCGTTCGCAAAAAACCTTAATCGAAAAAAACAAGCAAATCGAATCACAAAATGAGATACTCAAAAAGTAGAACAAACAGTTTGAGCAGATTAACCTGGAATTGAAAAAGGCCAAAGAGAAAGCAGAGGGGCAAGGATGACATAAAGCTGAAAGTTATCAATGATTTATCGGAACCCTTCTGGATTTACTCCGATAAAAACAGGTTGACGCAGGTGTTTAACAATTTGCTGAGCAATGCCATTACATTTACGAATACCGGAGAGATACTTTTTGGATATCATCTCAAAGATCCATATACCATTACGTTTGTTGTCAGTGATACCGGCATTGGAATACCCCGGGAAAAACAAAACATAGTTTTTGAACGTTTCAGACAAGTCACCAGTCAATCTTTTGGCGATACAAGAGGTGCAGGACTCGGACTGGCTATTTCGAAAGGACTGGTGGAACTGATGAACGGCAGAATATGGGTTGAATCAAAGGAAGGGGAGGGGACTGTCTTCTAAACCCGTTTCTTCTGAGATTGTTCTCAATATTTAAATAAATACTTCATTCTTAAGTAAAATTATTATTTTTGCAAGCTATTGAAAATTTGATTTAAATGGCTGCGCAAAAACCTTCCATCCCCAGGGGTACAAGAGATTTCTCTCCGGCAGAGATGAACCGGAGAAATTTTATCTTTGAAACCATAAAAGCGGTATTCAGGAATTATGGATTTCTGGAGATTGAAACACCGGCCATGGAAAACCTTTCCACCCTTATGGGAAAATATGGGGAGGAAGGAGATAAACTCTTGTTCAAGGTACTTAATTCCGGTGATTTTACCAGGAATATCCCTGATGAACCCTGTCAATCCTTCACGGCTCAAGAACTTACCAAATATATTGCCGAAAAAGGGTTGCGGTATGATCTGACCGTGCCTTTTGCCCGGTATGTGACGCAATACCGGAATGACATAACTTTTCCTTTCAAGCGGTACCAGATTCAGCCGGTTTGGCGGGCCGACAGGCCTCAAAAAGGCCGTTACCGCGAGTTTTATCAATGTGATGCGGATGTGGTAGGAAGCGATTCATTGTACAATGAACTGGAGCTTATCCAGGTAATAGATGATGTCTTCAAAGGATTAAACATTCGGGTGGCCATTAAACTGAACAACAGAAAGGTATTGACCGGTATGGCGGAGCAAATCCGAGAGGCGGAAAAATTCAGGACCATTACGGTAGCCATCGATAAACTGGAAAAAACCGGAGTTCAAAGCGTTTTGAACGAATTAAGTGAGAAAGGAATCGCTGAAGAAAAACTCACATCACTGGAAGCTTTCCTGAAACTGAGAGAGGATGATAACCTGGAAGTCATCCAAAAACTTGAGAAAATGATGAAGGGTTCGGAAACCGGAATGAAGGGCGTACATGAATTACAATACCTGGTGGATATGATGCCTGCTTTGAACCTGAATGCGAACATTGAAATTGATTTAACCCTGGCGAGGGGATTGGATTACTATACCGGAACCATTATCGAAGTGAAATCCAAAGATGTTGCCATAGGCAGTATAGGTGGGGGAGGGAGGTATGACAATCTGACGGGGGTATTCGGCCTGCCTGATGTTTCTGGTGTGGGAATATCATTTGGTGCGGACCGGATTTATGATGTGATGGACCATCTGGATCTTTTCCCTGAGGGAACCGAAGGAAATACAAAAATTCTATTCATCAATTTCGGGGAAAAGGAACTAAAATATTGCTTGCCGGTAATAAAACAAATCCGTGAATCGGGAATAAGTGCTGAAATGTATCCCGAACCTGCCAAAATGAAAAAGCAGTTTTCTTTTGCGGATAAGAAAAATATTGAATTTGTGGCGATGGCAGGGGAAAACGAAATAAACAAAGGGGTGTTTACGGTAAAGAACATGAAGACGGGAAAGCAGCAGGAAATAAACAAAGATGAATTAATGGGTTTTTTCCGTTAATCATGGTTGCCAAAGCTTACTTCATTAGCGTTTATTAGAAAACTAAAAAAGAATTAATTTGAATTGGAAAAAAATAAGTCTGAATGCCATAAAATACCTGCTGTTCCTTGCAGTGGGTATTTTCATTTTTTGGTTGGTCTATAAAGATTTAGAAGTAGAAAAACTTAAATCCGAATTGCAGGATTTAAGATGGGGCTGGATCGTGTTATCCTTTTTCCTTGGAATGTTTAGTCATGTTTCCCGGGCCTACCGGTGGAACATGCTCATCAAACCCATGGGATACCAACCCATTGCGTTAAATTCCTTTCTTTCTATTATGGTCATGTACTTTACCAACCTTCTTTTGCCCAGGGCAGGGGAGGTAGCCAGGTGTACCGTGCTTTCAAAATATGAAAAAATACCTTTTAGTAAATTACTTGGCACCGTGATCGTGGAGCGCACCACTGATTTGCTGGCATTGGCGTTTTTTGCGGTTTTGATTATCATTCACCAATTTGATATATTCAGCCGATTTATGAATAATCACCCTGAATTTCAGGAAAGGTTCATTCAATTGCTGTCCATGAAGAATATTTTTATATTCATAGGAATATTGATGTTTCTGGTGATCATCTTTTATGTTTTTCGGGCCAGTTTCCGGAAGACGAAAATTTATGTTAAGATTAGGGATCTTATCAGGAATTTCGTGGATGGAATCAAAACCATCAGAAAACTGGAAAAGACCTGGCTGTATATTGCACATACGGTCTTTATATATTTTATGTGGCTCGTAATGCTGTATGTGGTATTTTTTAGTTTTGAACCGACCGAAGACCTGTCCATTTTCGCAGGGATGCTGGCCTTTGTGACTAGCGGATTGGCTATGATTGCCCCGGTTCAGGCCGGCATAGGCCCCTGGCATTTCATGGTCATTGAAACCTTGTTTTTATATGGTCTGGACAGGACAAACGGTCAGATTTTTGCACTCATCGCCCATTCAGCCACCAATTTATCATTGATGGTGATGGGGATTATTTCGCTTGCTTTGCTGCCTTTGATCAACAAAAAAAGGTAAGCTGAAAGTTTAACTTATTTATAATTCTGACAGGCTGGGCTGCCTTTGATCAACAAAAACAGATGAGCGGAACATTTTTATTCTGCTTCCTGGGTTTCATCTGCGAATACCCTGGATCTCAGTTCACGGTCTATCATGAGCATACCATGTCCGCGTCCGTCAATGTACTTTACCTGCTGAAGTATCTCGTCTGCATTGGCTTCTTCTTCCACCTGTTCAGCTACAAACCACTGCAACATATTGTCCGTGGCATGATCCTTTTCTTCACGGGCTAAATTCACCAGATTGTTGATCAAACCGGTTACTTTTTCTTCATGGGATTTGACCTGTTCCATTACCTCGATGGTATCTTTCCATTCTGTTTCAGGACCATCAATAGGCATGAGGTTTACACGGCCACTCCTGTCAACCACATAATTATATATCTTCATGGCATGCGTCATCTCTTCCTGTGCCTGCACTTTTGTCCAGTTGGCAAAACCAGGCAGGTTGATTTCTTCAAAATAGGCTGACATGGATAAATACAAATAACCGGAATACATTTCAGCATTGATTTGTTCGTTTAATGCTTTTTCCATTTTCTTGCTTAACATATTGTTTCCTCCTTGATTTAATGATTTATTATTTAGGGGCTCTAAGAAAACGTCAATAACTGCGTGATGCTCAACTTAAGCGACAGTCATTTACGAACAGTAAACACCTGGCACACAAGGCTCGTATGCCTTGTTCTTGACGCCTTCTTAGAACCACTTTAGCATAATTTGTTGGTTTTTTTATAGTCACTATTTATTCCTTATTTAGAAACTGACAAGGTAATAAATTGTTCTTGGTTTTGGAAGAAAATCTAATGTTATATGTCAGTTTTTATTGAGGATGATGAGAATTGGAGGAACCTTACCACAATTTTTGACTGGTAAAAACTATTTTATATATTGCGTCCATTCTTTGGCAAGGATTTGTAAACCATTAATAAAAGCGATATCATGCAATACAGGAATTTCGGCAAAACAGGACTTAAGGTATCGGAAGTGAGTCTGGGTACCTGGCAGATAGGCGGAAAATGGGGAGAACCATTTAATCATCAAAATGCGGAAAGGATTTTGAATCATGCCATTGATCAGGGCATCAATTTTATTGATACGGCAGATGTATATGGAGAGGGGGAAAGTGAGAAAGCGGTTGGCAAAGTATTAAAGGAAAGGAGTGAGGAAGTATATTTTGCCACAAAATGCGGAAGAAAACTAAAACCCCATGATGATGTGTCATACCAGCCTGATGTATTGAAAAGCTTTGTTGAAAGCAGTTTAGCCAATATGGGGCTTGAAAAACTCGATCTCATTCAGTTGCATTGTCCTCCTTCAGAAACCTATGATCGTCCTGAGATATTCGAAGTTTTTGATGAATTAAAAACGGAAGGAAAGATCAGTCATTTTGGGGTGAGCGTGGAAAAAGTCAGTGAAGCGTTCAAAGCCATGGAGTATCCTAATGTGGAGACCGTTCAGATAATATTTAATATATTCAGACAAAAACCGGCTGAAGCCTTTTTTAAAGCAGCCCGGGAGAAAAATATCGGTATTATTGTCAGGGTGCCCCTGGCAAGTGGGCTATTGACCGGAAAACTTGACAAGAACACCAGGTTTACAAAAGGGGATCACCGGTTCTTTAATCGCGAGGGACAGGTATTTGATAAGGGTGAAACATTTTCCGGGGTGGATTATGATAAAGGCCTGGAAGCGGTGGACGAACTGAATGCCCTCTTTCCTGATTTTCCCAATCTGGCACCGGTGGCGTTAAAATGGATATTGATGTTTGATGAAGTAAGTTGCACCATACCGGGCGCTTCCAGGGTAGAACAAGTGGATTCCAACCTGCAGGCATTAAACATTCCGGATTTCAGTCATGAGCAAATGAGAAAAATCAGGGAAGTATATGAGAAATATATCAAACCGGATGTCCATCACTTATGGTAGAGAGAACCATTAAGCAGGGGCACTGGGCTACATATTAGTCCTCAGTATATCAGTTAGATATACGCAAAACAAAGAATAACTCTCAAAAGAGATACATGTAAGAATTAACCGATTGAATACTGAATGACTTTAAATTTACTTGACTGGGGCATAATTATAGCCTTTTTTGTGGTGCTGATCTTTATCGGATACATTGCTTCTCTGAAGGTAGGTAAAACCACAGCCGATTTCTTCCTGTCCGGCCGCAATATGCCCTGGTGGTTGCTCGGCGTTTCCATGGTGGCCACCACCTTTTCCTGCGATACCCCTAACCTGGTGACCGACATGGTGAGAACCTACGGTGTTGCCGGAAACTGGCTCTGGTGGGCATTTTTACTGACCGGGATGCTTACTGTGTTTGTATATGCCAAGCTTTGGAACCGCTCCAAAGTATTAACTGACCTGGAATTTTATGAAATAAGATATAGTGGCAAAGTAGCTGCTTTTCTGCGTGGATTCCGTTCTATCTACCTGGGCGCCATGTTTAATGTGATCATCATCGCGACTGTTTCGTTGGCATTAATAAAAATTGGCGCGGTCATGCTGGGCTGGTCAGCTGCAAAAACCCTCATTATCGCCTCCGTTGTTCTGGTTTTTTACAGCACCCTGGGAGGATTAAGGAGCATATTGTTTACGGATTTCTTTCAGTTTACCCTGGCCATGATAGGTGCCATCGGAGCTGCCATCATATTGGTGAAGAGTGAAGCGGGCGGACTGGGTAATATGCTGAGTCATGACATGGTTGGAGGCAAACTAGGTTTAATACCGGATTTGACCAATACGGATTTGGTAATTACTTTGCTGGTGATACCTCTTGCCGTGCAGTGGTGGAGTGTTTGGTATCCCGGCGCGGAACCCGGGGGAGGAGGGTACCTGGCCCAACGCATGTTATCCGCAAAAAATGAAAAAAATGCCATGGGGGCCACCTTGTTGTTTAATTTTTTTCATTATGCCATTCGTCCCTGGCCCTGGATCTTAGTCGGATTGGCCTCACTCATGGTATTTCCCGATGTGGCTTCTATGCGGGAAGCCTTTCCGGATGTGAATCCGCAATATATTCAAAATGATTTCGCCTACCCTGCCATGTTGAAAAGTCTGCCGCATGGCTTCCTTGGCCTCGTAGTTGCCAGTCTGATTGCCGCTTTTATGTCCACCTCTGCCTCCCACCTTAACTGGGGATCATCATACCTGGTTAATGATTTTTATTCCAGGTTCATGAATCCCAATGCCACCGAGAGACAAAAAGTAATGGCAGGCCGCATTTGCACAGTGGGTTTAATGACCCTGGCCATATTGCTGGCTTTATTTCTCAGAAATGCCTTGCAGGTTTTTCATATCTTGCTGCAGGTGGGTGCGGGTACCGGACTGATTTATCTCTTACGATGGTTTTGGTACCGGGTGAATTCCTATTCCGAGTTGACCGGCATGATTGTTTCTTTTGTGGTTGCCCTCACCTTTACCGGCATTGATAACTTTACGGAAATTCAGATTGCCCCTTCCATGAAAATAGTCATTGGTGTCAGCATTACCACTTTTTCATGGATACTGGTGACATTGTTAACCAAGCCGGCAGATAAAGAGACATTGAGGAGTTTTTATGTTAAGATTCAACCCGGTGGACCAGGTTGGAAAAAAATAGTGGACGAAGCCAGGGAAGATGGCATTGAGCTTACCAGGGATAAAGATGAAAAATGGGATGTGCCTGGCGGCATACTGGCGATGTTTCTGGGTACCGTGGCGGTATATATGTGTTTGTTTGCAACCGGTTATTACATTTACGGAAAATGGCTGCTGGCCATCTTGTTTACTGCCATTTCAGTAACAGCTGCCATATTTTTATTTCATTCGGTAAAACGAATCAGGTTTTATTAAAAAAGTTGCATGAAACCTCCATGATTAAGTTTTAATCACATACGCGCATGATCAAAAAGGAGGTTCCATATGACCTTATAAAAAATAATTTTGAACATATGAACCCCTCATTCACTATCGTGCACAAAAGGATATGAGATAACCATGAGGGC
>CAYFUP010000114.1:0-1967 GCA_964346235.1 uncultured Bacteroidales bacterium
TAACACGTTTAAAAACAATTGTTTACACTTTTATAATGAATGTGAAAAAACGCAGGTATTGGCGGGATCTTATAACCACTAAATATGGTTTATTGTTACTGAATTCCCTTGTATTGGCATGTCATGCATTTAATTTCCGTTCCAATTCCTCCAGAAGTGATACCTGAGCATTTATGATTTTTTCTTTGGCTTTTTCAAACGAAAACCACCCGGCTTTATCAACTTCCGGTATTTCCTGATACTTACCTGACTTGGGTGGCCACTCCAGTTTGAAGGTATTGCTTTCTATTTTATCCGCATCGATATCACCTTCAACAGCCCAGGCATATACCAGTTTGCCGCTGGCTTGCCTTACCGGCTTTAATTCAACAAATTCTCCATCCAACGAAAAACCCGTTTCCTCTTCAAACTCTCTTTTTGCAGCATCCAATGCTTTCTCAGAATCATCAAACTCCCCTTTGGGAATTGACCATACATGCATGTCCTTTTTCGCAAAGTAGGGACCGCCCGGATGTACCAGCAATACTTCATAATTCCCGGCATCTTCCTTATTGTCATTGCTTTTATAATTATCTTGTGAATGCCTTTTCTTTTCCCTGTAAACCAGGAGTCCCGCACTTTTCTTAACCATCTGAATATTATTTAATTGTTAAAAATAAACCAATTGCTAGTTTATAACTTTTTTGTCAATTTCTGAACTTCAATTCAACAATATTTTAGAAAAGGTAATGGGCATGGTAAGAATGTCATTCTGGAACGAAGCATTTTGATACCAGACAGAATAATGAAATGAATGCTATACTGGATAATGAAATGAATACTTAAAAGCCTGCTTAATTGAATTATTGAATAGAATACTCATATTCTGTAAAAGGATGCTGAGTATTTAATATTATTCGTATTACTTTTGAACCCGATTTTGAAAAAAAATCCGTTATATATTTTATGAAGTTCTTAATTATACAAACGGCATTTATCGGAGACGTTATATTGGCCACCCCAATCATTGAAAAACTTCACCACCATCATCCTGAAGCAAAAATTGATTTCATGCTGCGAAAAGGAAACGAGACTTTGCTTGACAATCATCCCATTATTAATCAAGTGCATATGTTAGACAAATCCAGCAGGAAATACACCCATTTATTTCAAATCATAAAAAAAATCCGAAAAGAGAAATATGATCATGTCATTAATGTTCAGCGTTTTTTGACCACCGGCCTCATTGCTGCATTATCCGGAGCAAAAACCATAACAGGTTTTGACAAGAATCCGCTATCCTTTCTTTTTCACAAAAAAGTCAACCATCAAATTTCCATTGCTGATAAAGATAATCATGAAGTGAAAAGAAACCTTTCTTTAATCCATGAAATATCAGATGATCAATTTTTCCGTCCTGAAATCTACCCCGCCCCTGAAGATTTTGATAAGATTAAAACAAATGGAAAATATATATGCATTGCTCCAGCGTCCATATGGTTTACTAAACAATGGCCCGCTGAAAAATGGAAATCTTTTATTGATAAAATACCTGAGAAATACAACATTTATTTATTGGGATCAAGTAAAGATAGCGAAATTTGTACTTCAATACAAGAAAAAACAGCAAACCCAAAGGTTATCAATCTTGCCGGACAATTATCCTTTTTAGAATCGGCAGCATTGATGAAAAAGGCAAATATGAATTATGTCAATGATTCGGCTCCGCTTCATTTTGCAAGCGCAGTCAATGCACCGGTTACAGCAGTTTTTTGCTCCACTGTTCCTGAATTTGGGTTCGGTCCTTTATCAGACGTTTCCTATACTGTTGAAACGGATGAAAAGCTGGAATGCAGGCCTTGTGGACTACATGGCAAGAAAGCCTGTCCCCTGGGGCATTTTAAATGTGCGGATATCGATGTGAAAAAGATGTTGGATAAAACAAAAAAGCATTTTGAATAATGCCAAACATGGTTTAATAAAAAAAA
>CAYFUP010000114.1:2067-10334 GCA_964346235.1 uncultured Bacteroidales bacterium
TGGATAAAACAAAAAAGCATTTTGAATAATGCCAAACATGGTTTAATAAAAAAAATTATAAATTAGCAGTTGTTAGAAAAATTAACAACTAGCATTAAATATGGTAAAAATCCTCCCCTCTTATTTAAAGCCCATTTTACCTGTCATACCTGGTTTTTTTCTCATCTGCACGTTTTCTAAACCAGTAAAAAAAAATTATGGCTAAAATCAAACACCCTGATCAGGTTGACACCATTGATGATCTGATATCGGACATCATCAACAAAGGAATTGCCCACATTGGTATTGAAAATGAAAGTGTTAACGGAAGAATTTTACAAATCAACAATAAAGAATGCCTGAATTTTGGTTCCTATAGCTATCTCGGACTTGAGTTGCATCCAAAGCTTAAGGAAGGTGCGGTGCTGGCTGCTCAAAAGTACGGAACCCAGTTTCCTTCATCACGGGTTTATTTATCAATACCGCTTTACATGGAGCTTGAACAACTGATGTCCAGAATTTTTCACTATCCGGTTATTGTGGCTCCTTCCACCACCCTCGCACATCTTTCGCTGATACCTGCCATGGTAAAGCCAGATGATTTAATCATCCTCGACCATCAGGTTCATTACACCGTTCAAAATCCTGTAAACATTTGTAAGGCCAGGGGTACCAAATCCATCATGATCCGTCACAACCGCATGGACATCCTGGAGGACACCATTAAAGAAAATATGGATAAACACGGTAAGGTCTGGTATATGGCTGACGGCATTTATTCCATGTTTGGCGACGTCATTCCCCTGGATGATATTGTTTACCTGCTTAACAAGTATCAGAATTTTCATGTCTATATTGATGATGCCCATGGCATGAGCTGGTCCGGCCGCCATGGAAGAGGCTGGGTATTAAACCATATGGAGATGCACCCAAAAATGATTTTGGCCTTGTCACTCAGCAAAGGTTTTGGATCCGGAGGCGGGGTTTTGGTATTTCCTGATGAAGAGACCAAAAGGAGGGTAAGCACCGTAGGCGGTTCGCTGATATTTTCAGGTCCCATGTCTCCCCCGGAAATAGGTGCTGCCGTAGCTTCTGCTAAAATCCACCTGAGCGATGAGATCTATGAATTACAAGCAAAATTAAAAGATAACATCAAATATTTCAATGAGTTGTTGGGCAGAACAGACCTGCCTTTGGTGGATGTAAATGGTTGTCCGATATTTTACATCGGCATGGGACTTCCCAGGGTTGGACAAAACATGGTGAAAAAATTAATAGATGGGGGTTTTTATGTGAACATTGGAATGTTTCCGGCAGTTCCTATGCGCTGTTCCGGAGTCAGAATATCAATGACTACCCATACCAATAAGGATGACATCGAAAAGCTGGTGGATGCATTAAGTGATTACTTTCCAAAAGTCATGAAAGAAGAGAATTATTCATTCGATAAGATCTGTGCTGATTTTAGAGGCCTGATTAAACCGAAGATAAGTCAGTGCAATAAAACCAAAAAATCACTTTCCGGAGACACGGAAAAGTTTACTGTCCAGTATTCGAATAGCATTGGTGAAATTAACAAGCCATTATGGAATGACCTATTGGGGGATAATGGGATATTTGATTATGAAGGACTGAGATTTCTCGAGCATACATTCACAGGAAATGAAGATGAAAATAACAATTGGAGGTTTCATTATTTCATGATCTTCAATAAAGATAAAAAACCCATCGTGGCCACCTTCTTTACCGAATGCATCTGGAAAGACGATATGTTAGCCCCAGCGTCCGTTTCCAAAGAAATCGAAGAAAAGCGCAAAACAGATCCTTTTTATTTAACTTCCAGGACCATCACCATGGGAACCATGATTTCAGAGGGGAAGCATTTATATATTGATAAGGATAATGATGACTGGAAAGAAGCCCTGGAGATAATGCTGGATAGAGTCAATGACATTAAGAATGAAGTTGGCGCCACACAAGTTTTGCTCCGGGATTTTAACGAAAATGACGAAATAATTAAAACATTTTTGATAGAACAAGGTTTTATAAAAGTCTCTCTTCCTGATACTAATATTATCAACCAAATGAACTGGTCGGGCCAAGAAACGTTTTTAAGCTCCCTTACCAAGAATTCGAGAAAAACGGTAAAAAAATCAATTCTGGAAAAAGAGCATTTGTTTGAAGTAACCATAGAAAATGAAATCAGTAAAATGGAGCTGGACTTTGTTTATGACTTATTCATGAATGTTCAATCTTCAAATTTGAGTTTGAACCTGTTTGCCCTGCCCAAGAATATCTTTCATCAAATATGTAAGAATGAAAACTGGGAACTCATTAACCTCAGAATAAAAGAAGAAAACAACAAAATTGTTGCTTCCTGTATATGTTATAAGTCATCAAACAACTATATCCCCCTTTTCGCAGGATTGGACTACAAATATTTACAAAGTCACTCTAATTACAGGCAACTCTTGTACCAGGTTGTGAAGCGCGCAAAGCAACTGGGCAAGCAAAAAATATACTTCGGATTGACCGCTTCCATAGAAAAAAGAAGATTGGGTGCCTTCTCGGTCCCACAAGTGGTTTACATGCAATCGGATGATAATTATAAACTTGAAAAAATATCAAACATGAGTTCAATCAGGAATTAATTGAGTATATTTAGTGCCACTTAGGCAACTAACAAATTATTTTAAAGTGGTTCTAAAAAGGCCTCAAGAACAAGGCATGCGAGCCTTAAGCGCCAGGAGTTTACTGGTCGTAAATGACTGGTGCTTAAGGTGAGCATAACACAGCCATTAACGTTTTCTTAGAACCGCTATTTATGCATTCATGCAAAAACATTAAAAATGGAAGAAAAAGTTCATTACACCAGGGTTGCGAGAATTTGGCGAAGGCGTGACGGTATTGTGCAGGAAGATTTTCACAAAAATGCGGAAGTCAATAAGGATGATGTACTGGATATTGTTAAAATCGCCAATGATTTTTATGGAGAAAAAAAGAATTTGGTTTATGTTGACATCAGCGATATAAAATCTGTATCCTATGAAGCCAGAAATTACCTTAAGTCCGATGAAGCTTTTATAAATGTGAAGGCAGTAGCATATAAGGTACATTCCAGATCAAGTGTTATCATCGGCAATTTCTTAAATACCGTTAATAAGCCCCAGTTTCCCACAAAACTATTCACCAGTGAAAGTAAAGCAATCAATTGGCTCAAATCATTTTGAAATATGGCAAATTTTGTGAATAACAAATCGAACAACCACCATGGTGATCAGTATAAAATAAAACTTTTACCCAATGAATGCGTAAAAGTTCATTTTATGCCGGGATCATACGTTTCCCTTGACATGGCTAAAGAACAGTTATCGAAAATAAATGAAATGGGAAGCAACGGTAAAGTATTTGTTATAATGGACCTTACTGAAATTCAAGGCATTGATAAAGAAGCCAGGCAATACCTCGCCAGTGATGAAGCAGGCAGGATTTTTGAAGCGCAGGCATATGTGACCAGATCAACCAGCAGCAAGATTATTGGAAATTTTATTATGAATTTCAACAAACCTGCATGTCCGGTTAAACTTTTCAATTCAGAAGAAAAAGCGGTGGAATGGATTGATGACTTTAATTTAGAAAATGATTAAAAATTTTTTTATATTGTATTATGGCATGATAATAGCATAAGGGAAATATTCCCGGAATGATCTTTCATTGAAATTGATAAAATAAGATGCGGAACAGAAGGCTGGAAAAAATAAAGAGACTGATTTCCTTTTATGAACAAGATGGAGATGGCAGGAAAGTCCATGGCGATGAATTCGATTCTTTTCTGAAAGAAATAAAAGCGGAGACAAACAAACTGGAAGAGAACATTTCCAAATATTATTTCTCGAAAAAGCAAATTGAAAACATTGTCTATCAACTGGAGAAAATCATCATAGAATTTGCTGCTTTAAAGTTCGAAGATAAAGTAGAAAACACGGAAGGCCCGGAATTATTTGATGGAATATTCCTGGGACTAAAAATGCTGGGAGAGGAATTGGAGCATTCAACAGTTTCCATTGAACAACTGAACAATGTCTATGAATCCATGTCGGACATCCTCATTGTCACCGATAAGGATTATAAGATAAAAACTGCCAATGCGGCGACTTTTAAATCGCTCAAATACAATGAAGAAGAACTGATAGGACAATCTCTGGATTATATTTTTCATAATAACAAGTTAGCTTTTGAAGAATTCACAAAAGATGACGGGAAGCAAAAGAAAATTAAAAATAAAGAATGGATTTTAACCAATAAATATGGCAAAGAAATATATGTTTTACTGACCATCAATAGCTTGTTTAGTAAGGCAGGTGAGTTTAACGGACTGGTATGCATTGCCCAGAATATAGAGCATATAAGAAATGCCCAGGATTCCCTTGAAAAAGCCAAAAAACTGGCCGAGAAGGCAAACAAACTTAAAAGTGAGTTTCTTGCCAATATGAGCCATGAAATCAGGACCCCCATGAATTCCATTATGGGTTTTACCCAGCTGCTGCAAAAAGAGCTCTCGCATAATCCCACTTACCTGGAATACCTGAATAACATTAATAAAAGTGCCAATATTTTGCTTTACATTATTAATGACATTCTTGATATTTCAAAGATTGAAGCCAATGAGCTGGAATTAAAATATAAACCCTTTGATCCGGTTAAAACCATATTCGACATTAAAGAAACTGTTCAGGAAAAATTAAATGACAAGAACTTAGGACTTTTCATTGATAATTCCTCTAATTTGCCTTTTAAAGTAAACCTGGACCCACACCGTTTCAAACAAATCTTTTTAAACCTCTTAGGAAATGCGATCAAATTCACAGATTCAGGAAAAATAAACATTAGCATAAAAAATTCGATACCAAAGAAAAAGGATCCCCTCACCATTGATTTAATGCTGGAAATAGAAGATACGGGCATCGGAATTTCCAAAAGTCAGATAAAAAATATTTTTAATCCCTTTGTACAGGCACAGGGAAACGCTACCCGCCGGCATGGAGGAACCGGTTTGGGATTAGCCATAGTAAAACGGCTGGTAGAAATGATGAATGGAAGCATTACAGTAAAAAGTAAACCGGGCGAAGGATCACTTTTTAAAGTGCATTTCAGGGACGTGAGCTTATCAGAAAATACTGAGCATGTTAATTCTGAAACCATTCCAGGAAAAAAACTGCCCGATGAGAGCAAAAGGTGGAAAATTTTACTGGTAGAGGATGATCCATTAAGTCAGCAATTAATAATTGCCAACTTCAAGCATCATAATGTTCAGGTTGAAATAGCATCGGACGGAAAGGAAGCGATAACAAAATTAGAAAGTTATAAACCGGATTTAATCATCATGGATATCGGTCTGCCTGTCATGGATGGTTATACCGCTACAAAAAAAATCAGGCAGAATAAAAAGTTAACCGGGATACCTGTTATCGCCCTAACCGCACTGGCCATGAAAGAAGAAAGGGAGCAATACAGTCACATTTTCGATGATTATGTGACCAAACCGGTATCACATAATGTTTTCTTTTCGGTGGTATCCAATTACCTGAAATAAGCATTTAATGGACTAATAAGCCTTTAAATTTTTGTTTTCTAATCATTTTGCCAGGTTTAAATTTAATGGGTAATGACACTATAAAAATAATAAGATTATTCGGATTGGCCTACCAAATATTCTTTTTAATTAGTGGTTTTTAAGCTGCATTTAAAACGTTTAAAAACAATTGTTTACACTTATGTAGTATATGTAAGAAAACGTCAATAACTGCGTTATGCTCGCCTTAAGCACCAGTCATTTACGACCAGTAAACTCCTGGCAATTAAGGCTCGCATGCCTTGTTCTTGACGCCTTCTTAGAACCACTTTAGAATAATTTGTTAGTTTTCTTATAGTCACTAATTACATGTAGATAATTCATCATTAATAACGCTTTATAAAATGAAAATCCTCCTCACCGGTGCCACGGGATATATTGGAAAAAGATTGTTGCCCGTCTTAACAGAGAATGGACATCAGGTCGTATGTTGCGTACGCGATAAAAATCGTTTTGATGTTCAAGGTACGCAGCCCCCACCATTTCAAATCATAGAAGTAGATTTCTTGAAACCGGATACCCTGCATTCGATCCCTTCAGATATTGATGCGGCTTACTATTTAATCCATTCAATGGCCTCTACCACAAAGGATTTTGCCATACTTGAGCGGGAGTCGGCTGAAAATTTCAGGGATTATATCCAGCAAACCCATGTTAAACAAGTTATTTATCTTAGCGGGATCGTCAATAATAAAGAGCTTTCCAAACACCTCTCTTCCCGGAAAGCCATTGAGCAGGTCTTATCAGAAGGCCGGTTTCATCTGACAACCCTGCGTGCCGGCATTATCGTAGGTTCGGGCAGCGCATCTTTTGAAATCATCCGGGATTTGGTGGAAAAATTGCCGGTGATGGTGGCGCCCAGATGGCTGAACACCAAAACCCAACCCCTTGCCATAAAAAATGTGATTCAGTTTCTTAACGGGGTTTTAGCTGATGAAGAGACCTATGATAAAAGCTTTGACATAGGAGGACCGGAAATCCTGACTTATAAACAAATGTTACTTAAGTTTGCCCGGGTGAGGGGACTGAAAAGGAGGATTTTCGTTATTCCTGTGATGACCCCTAAGTTATCTTCATATTGGTTGTATTTTATCACTTCCACCAGTTACAAGCTGGCTGTCAATCTGGTTAACAGCATGAAAGTGGAGGTGGTGGGCCGTAAAAATGACCTGGCGGAAAGGCTCAACATTCAGCTTCTGACCTATGAAGAAGCCGTCAGCAAAGCCTTTGACAGAATAGAACACTATAATGTGGTTTCAAGCTGGATTGATGCACAATCAAGCAACCTGCTTTCCATGGGGGTGTCTAACCTTATTGAAGTTCCGTCGTACGGTTGTTTATTTGACCGGCGATCGCGGCCAGTAAGAAATGAACAACACACCATCGATAAAATCTGGGCCATAGGCGGAGATAATGGATGGTATTATGCCAATGCACTATGGGCCATCAGGGGATTTCTGGACAAACTGGCCGGTGGTGTCGGATTGAGAAGGGGACGGAAAAACCCCAAAGAATTGAATGCAGGAGATGCGCTGGATTTTTGGCGGGTCATCCATGCGGATAAGGCGGGTAAAAGATTATTGCTGTTTGCAGAAATGAAGCTACCCGGAGAGGCCTGGCTTGAATTTAAAATCGAAAACGGAAGATTAATTCAAACGGCCACTTTCAGGCCACTGGGACTATGGGGCAGGGTTTACTGGTTATTGGTTTCCCCATTTCATGGGATTATTTTCAAGGGTTTGCTCAAAAAGCTGGCTAATTGATGACCAGCAGGGAACCCTATCCCCGCTTTGCTATAATAACCAAAACTGCTGTAAGGCATGAATCCAATAAACAGGTTCTATTGGTCATCAATATCTAATGGTATCTCTTTGGCTGTGTTCTACCAGTATTTTGATGTCATATAATCCGACTTGTCCTTTATAAATACTTTTCTCTTTACTCCATTGGTTTGCCCTTTTATGCAAAGCGGTTCCAAATTACCCGGATCCATTACTTTTCCGGTTATTTCAACTGCCGAAACATCCGATTTGTTAGCCGATATTTGCAAATTAATGAGTAAATGACGTCCACAATAATTCATAATAAAATACTTTCATGATTAACATACATGCATGGGACGATAAACACAGTAATATGTTGCTTTACTCAGTCCTATTAATAAAGATAATATATTATTACATTCAATATTTTACTCAGCTACTCTTCTATTGTCAGCATCATCATGTGCGATCCGTCTTCCACAAGACAATCATATTCTGCATTTCGTATGGGATAGTACTAACATTTTTTCCATGAATATAAATGATATCATACTGAGCTCCTGTTTTAGCAATCTTACTTATCCGATAAAATTTTTTATTATAATGGGACATTTCAATATTCTTCAATTATCCGGCAATTGTCAAAAAAGTTTCCAGTATTGTTTTTCTTTATAATGTGATTTTATCCGTATCATCAGCCAGTTGGTAAGGAATGGTAAAATAAAAAGTTGAACCTTTGTCAGGTTCTGACTCCACCCATATCTTTCCACCAAGAATTTTTGCAAATCCTTTTGAAATGGAGAGACCCAATCCGGTTCCGCCATAAAGTTTTGTGATCGATTCATGTGCCTGCTGAAACCGTTCAAATACTTTTTCCTGTTGTGCCCGAGTCA
>CAYFUP010000115.1:0-10156 GCA_964346235.1 uncultured Bacteroidales bacterium
CCAACCCAAATTCGAAGTTTGCGGGAAGAGCTTCCGCCTCTACAGCCCGAATAACGGCCTTTCAGGACGGTTTTAGGATTACTCACAATTTGTTAATTTCTAAAGGTGTTCGTGAATCGCTTCGCTTATTTGCCCACGCTCAAAAACACAAAATAAATTTGTGCTTCGTGAATAGGTTGGAGCAGCTTGACAATGAATTGAAAATAAAAGCTAAATAATTGACAAACAGACAGACATGAATGAACACCAGTTTAACATGCATTAATCATCTGGCTATAGGCTGAATGAATAAATCCATTGACGTTGTTCAGCGACAAAAAGGGAAACATGATCATCACTTGAAACAAGACCAAGGGATTATACCCTTTGGTTTTATGGCTGAATATATTGCCTGTTACGCTTTTGTAATTAAAAACATTCAAAATGTCCCGGATGGTTCCGATAGCGTTAGAATTTTCTTTAAAATAGGCATTAAATATTTAGTGAGGCTAAGAAAACGCCAATAACTGCGAAATGCTCACTTTAATTATAAAGCATGATGAAAGCTGAGATGATGGTGGTTACAATGATTAATAACCGGTAGTAGTTTTCCGGGATTAGCCTGACAATCTTTACCCCGGCAATGGCACCCAGGGCTATGGCAGGCAGGAGGGTGAGATTGAATTTAAAGGAGTTCCAGCTGATGGTGCTCCAGAATATGATATGCAGCGGTATTTTGAATAAATTGATGATCATAAAGAACCAGGCTTTGGTGCCGACAAAATTGTTTTTAGGTAAACGCATCGTTAACAGATATACCGACATTATAGGTCCTGCTGCATTGCCTATCATGGTGGCAAAGCCGCCCAGAAATCCAAAAAATTTTGAATTAATCTTATAGTTTGGAATTTTTAAAGGTTTTTTCCTGAAGTCCCGCCAAACCATTAATCCAATGCCTATGAAAATGCTTAAGGCAATTAACTGTTTGAATACTTTATCGGAAACATATTTTCCGATGATCAATGCAACGATGATTCCTACCACCGCAAGGGGCAACAAACGGAGCACATGTTTCCATTCGGCATGCCGGTTGTAATACTTAACGGCAAACAAATCCGCCATGCTGAGCATGGGCAGTAAAAAACCGGTAGAAGGCTTTCCTCCGAAAATGGTGACCAGGATGGGCACCACCACAAAACCTGCACCAGACACTCCGGTCTTGGCCATGCCTATTAGTATAGCGCATAAAATGAGAAGCAACCATTCTGCCAGTTCGAGCTGATAACTGTCCAGGTATTCAAACATGCAGCAAATCTACGTTAAATGATTACTTTCACCAATAAATATGGTTTTTTCTTCTTGTAAAATTTAAATTATCTTTACAAAATCAAATTTTCATAAACACTCATTGCTGAAACCCGTTATTCTAAAAATCACTTTTTATATGTACAGGAAAGAAGCCAACAGCCATTATAAATTTTTTAACAGGGACATAAGCTGGTTATCATTTAATTACAGAGTGTTACAGGAAGCTTTTGACGAGCGACTTCCACTTTATGAAAGGATTAAGTTTCTGGCCATTTATTCCAACAACCTGGAAGAGTTCTACCGGGTCAGGGTGAGTTATTACCGCAGCTTGATAAGGGAATTGCCTGGCGATCACCCCAAGATGGACCTGGTTGAACCCGTTAAAATTATGCAGCAAATCAATAAAATTGTAAGCCGGCACCAGGAAGAATTTAATGACTTATTTTATAACAAGATTTCCAATGAATTAAGAAAGCAAGGCATCATTATTCTTGAGTATAATCATTCACTGAATGATAAACAATGTCAGCATGTTGAATCCATCTTTAACCATGAGATTTTTCCAAATGTTCAACCTGTATTGCTTGTCAAAAAAAGAGTAAAGCCGTTTTTAAAAACCGGACATGTTTATCTGATGCTGAAATTGTTTGCCAAAATAAAAGGGTTAAAGAAGGTTACCAGGGGTAAACTGCCAAAATATGCATTGATTAAACTTCCTACAGATCATGGGGTCTCAAGGTTTATAGAGATACCCTCAGATAGTGATAATCATCATTATATTATGTTTCTGGAAGATTTGATTATGAAAAAAACAGACAAAATTCTGCCCGGGTATTTTGTAGATTCCTGGTATAGCGTTAAAATTACCAGGGATGCTGATTTGGAGTATGAGGATTATGATGAGGAGGATCTTATTGAGGTGATTGAAAAAATATCGAATGTCAGGGCCATCGGTGCACCAAACCGTTTTCAGTATGACAGGCGGATGCCCTCAAATATGCTCAATTATTTGCTTGAAACATTTGAGATTTTTCCTGAGGTGGTCGTGAAAGGAGGCATAACTCAAAATTTCAGGGATTTCTTTGACTTTCCCAATCCCAAATCGCCGCAACTGGAATCCGAGCAACATAAGCCACTGAGATTTCCACCGCTTGAAAAAAGCCGGACAATTTTTGATGCCATTGAGAACAATGATTATTTATTGCATTTTCCTTATCAGTCTTTCGATTATTTCATTCAATTTTTAAATGAAGCAGGGATTGATGAGAATGTAACGGAGATTAAAACCACCCAATACCGGGTTGCCAATAACTCTGCTGTGGTTAATGCATTGATTAACGCTGCATTAATTGGGAAAAAGATCACGGTTTTCGTAGAATTGAAAGCCAGATTTGATGAAGAAGCCAATCTTCAGAATGCCAGGGAAATGAAAAAAGCCGGCATTAATATCATTTATAGCCTGCCGGGTTTAAAAGTGCATTCAAAAATTGCCCTTGTTTACAGAATTAAAGACGGAAAGCAGTTAAAAAAACTTGCTTTTCTCGGAACAGGAAATTTTAACGAAAAAACAGCCAAAAGCTATTGTGACCATGGGTTTCTTACATCAGATATAAAGATTACTGATGAAGTGGATCATCTGTTTACTTATTTGATGGATCAGACAAAGCGGTGTGAATTCAATCACATCCTTGTTCCAAATTTTAATATGGTGGAGCGGTTTAAAGATTTAATCGCCCAGGAAATTGAGCATGTCAGGTCTGGCAGAGAAGGGTATATGGCTTTGAAGATGAATGGACTGGAAGATCCCGCCATGATTACGGAATTATACAAAGCCAGTGAGGCAGGGGTGAAAATTGATTTGATAGTAAGAGGCATTTGTTGCCTGGTTCCGGAAGAACCTCAAAGCAGAAATATAAGGGTAATGCGAATCGTGGACAAATTTCTCGAACATGCCAGGGTTTATGTTTTTCATAATAATGGAAATCCTTTTGTTTTTGCCGGGTCGGCAGACTGGATGAAAAGAAACCTTTACCGTCGGATTGAATGTATTTTTCCCATTTATGATGAACATCTTAAACAGGAAATGATTGACATTATAAATATCCAATTGGCTGATAACGTTAGCGCAAGGCACATTAATAAAAACCTCAAAAATGTTAAAACCGGCAATGGGCAGCCACCATTTCGCGCACAAAGGGAAATATATAAGTACCTCATGGATAAGACCTTGGGCGCTTAAGCTTCAACTTATAAAAGTTCAATGAAGAAAAGCTTTACTTTAAAAACGTTTCAACTTAAAAAAGCTTCATCACAAAAAAATGTTCAATTCAAAAAAAACCGGCTTTTTCTATTGTACCAAGCCGGTTTCCTGTCATCACAACGAAGCTTTTTCTTTAAAAGCCTTCATAATCTCCGTCATCTTTTCCGTTTGGCTGTGCAAATAGGGTTAACAAGATAGATTTATTATATCCAGCATCATGTTATGATGGATTATTGCATACTTTTATTCCGGATGGTTGCGGCATGAATACCTATAAATTACCTGCCAGTTGTAAAACTTTTAAATAGGGTTTCTTAGAACCACTTTAGCATAATTTGTTAGTTTTCTTAGTGACACTAAATAACTGTTTTTCTCTTTTATGCACTTTTAAATATCCTGAACCTTGCCATTCCGGTTTTTTGAAAGAAATAAGCAAAAGATACCTCCAATACACCAATTCCATATTTTATGCTCCTTCTGATGTTTATGGATGAGGCTTCGTCAAAGTATTTGGTGGGACAGGTGATTTCGGCGATTTCAAACCCGGCATAAAATATTTGTGCCAGCATTTGGTTATCAAACACAAAATCATCCGAATTGGCTTCAAAATTAATACTTTCCAGGACATTTCTGGTAAATGCCCTGTATCCGGTGTGGTATTCCGATAATTTCTGATTCATCAGTATATTCTGGGCAAGGGTTAATATCCGGTTGGCGATGTACTTATAGAGCGGCATACTGCCTTTCAGGGCACCCTTGCCAAGGATGCGTGAACCCAGGACGACTTCATACAAATTATTGGCAATTAAGTAACACATGGAATGTATTAAACGCGGGGTATATTGATAGTCAGGGTGCAACATGACCACAATATCGGAATCAATTTCCAGGGCTTTATGGTAGCAGGATTTCTGATTACCGCCATACCCTTTATTATGCTTGTGAAGTATGATATTTTTAATACCCAGCTGTCTTGCTACTTCCACAGTGTTGTCGTTGCTTTTATCATCGACCAGGATGACCTCATCCACAATGTCAAAGGGGATTTCATTATAGGTCTGCTCCAGGGTTCTTCCGGCATTATAGGCGGGAAGTACCACCGTTATTTTTTTATCTTTAATGGCCATGTAAGCTGTTTCAATTATCGGTTTATGCTTTTATATTTTTTTCCATTACTTCCCTTCAGGTTTCCGGACAGCAAAAACAAATCCGTTTTTCTCATAAAGCTTTTTCAGTTCCTGATGTTCGGATAAATATCTTTCTGCTTTATTGATCTTCATGACAAAATAAGCTTTCTTATCAATGTTTCCATTGAGCAGCCATTCTTCTGAATATGACTTTTCATTTTCCGGTATGGGCTTTCTTCCATAAAATAAATGGGCGTAGCTTTTAAATCCCAATGGTTCAATATACGCATCTTCTTCTGATTTTTCCTTGTAAAACTCAATGGCTGCATGCTGGGTGTATTTCTCAATTCTGGGAGTGAAAACCACCATGGTCGTAAACACAAAAATCAATGATGTCAGTCCAAGTGATAAAAACATGGCTTTGTAATCCTGTCTTCTCTTCTGAATAATATACATCAACATGCCGGTGATCATTATCAAACCGGTAACCGCTTCATAACCGCTCCAGTTGACATTGGCATTCAAACTGGCCAGGGCAAACGGATCGTTTAGAATATCAAGGTTAACAATAATGCTTTCATTGGTTCCGATGAGTGTAATAAAACCTAAGATTAATGCATAGAGAATGGCAATGGTCATCAATGAAAAGGTAATCCAGCTAAAGGGTTTTTGATTTCTGATTAATATATGGTGGATGCTCAGGGAAGCCAGGAAGGTGATGGGAAAATAGCACATGGAAGAGTAATGGACGATTTTGGTCTGTACAATGCTAAAAAGAATCAACACGGTTAGCAATAGAATAATCATGAGCACTTTGAAGTCCTGCTTAAAGGGATTTTCTTCTTTGGGTTTTTTAGCTATCCCAGCAATGGCAAATATGGAGGCCGGAAAAACACCAAATAACAGCACCACGACATGGTATAAGGGAAAACCACCATGACCTGCTCCCTGGGACTGAAACAAATGAACCTGGTATTCTATGAAGTCACGTATCACCGAAAAATTCCCGTATATTATTTGGAGGAGGAACCAAAATCCTCCTGTCAGGATTAAGGTAATGGCCATAATGCCGATTTCACTCCACTTTATTTTCACCCTGAACCGCTTTATGATCAGGAATATGATGCCGGTAAGAAAAAAAATCAGGAACCCGACCGGGCCTTTTGTCAGCACCGCCAATCCAATAAAAAAGGCCGATGCAAAAGCATTGAATTTTCTAATGCGCCTCCGGTGGGCTTTGATCTGCAAATAAAGAAAGTATATGCCGCAAAAAATGAACAAGTTGAACCAGGGATCAATGATGCCCGATTTGAAATAAAAAAACGGCAGTACAGATACCAGGTAAGAAACACTCCATATGATGCCGAAACGATAATTATAAATTCTTTTTCCAAAGTTAAATAAGAGCAAAAGGGTTAACATACCACTTATCGCATTCGGAAGCCTGGCGGCAAATTCATTTATTCCGAACATTTTCATGGATACCACCTGCAGCCAGATAAACAAAGGTGGCTTTTCCCAGAAAGGTTGATAGTCAATTTGCACGGTCAGATAATCCCCGCTTACAATCATTTCCCGGGCCGACTCAGCAAAATTGATTTCATCCCAGTCAAATAAATGAACCTGACCCAGAAAAGGAATGAATATGAATCCGGCCACAAGAGGGATAATGATCCTCGTTACGGTATTTACCTGCTTGCTTGTCATATTTTTATGTAATCCATCAAATGGTTATCATACCAGGAATATTGTTTTTTATTAAATATCTGATATATTATAACAGCCGTCAGGATTCCGATTACAGAGCCTGCCACAATATCCTCCAAAAAGTGATGCGACAAATAGACCCTTGAGAATCCTGTTAAAAGTGCAATGATAAATAAAAATAATTTCAATAGATGATTTTTGGTAATGATTGCTATAAAAAGACAAAGTCCGAATGCAGTAGTGGTATGACCGGAAGGAAAGCTATGGTGAAGCAATGGTTTTACATTATCTATCAAATATAATGATTCCTGATCTTTAAAATACCTGACAGGCCTTTCAAAGTCGCTGAAAAAAAATCTCTTCAATCCCTGGGCAATCAATCCTGAACTGATATAAATAAAAAGATTCATGAAAGCATACTTGAATTTAATGAACCCCAGGACTAAGGTGACAACGAGGATGAAATAACCATGCCCCAGGTGGGTGATATACCTGAAAAACCCGTCGAAAAACGCATTGTGAAACTGATTGATCGTTAAATGAAGGGTTGATTTTTCATGGTTTATTATCAGTAAGATGGCAACCATTAAAAAGATGGCATAAGGAATAAAAAAGACCCTATTTCGGAGAAATAGTTTGAGCATTGCAAATAACCATTGGCCTGCAAATTTAACATATCTTCTTCATTTTTGCCAACTGATGTCCCTTGCTCCGTAAATGTCAAAAAGTCAGGAAGTTAACATAGCTTATAAAAAAGAGGAGAATGGTATAAATTAAAGCCATTTTTATCCATGGTTGGTCTTTTTCTTCGGCTATAATTAGTGGTTCTATGAAAACGTCAAGAACTGCGTTATGCTCACCTTAAGCATCAGTCATTTAAGACCAGCATACTCCTGGCACTTAAGGCTTGCATGCCTTGTTCTTGACGCCTTCTTAGAACCACTTTCGCATAATTTGTTAGTTTTCTTAATGACACTAATTATATTCAACTTCTTTTTCCAGAGATTCTTTCTTCATTCATCGTTCGTTCATTTTATTGATGCATCTTCGATCAATATTTTATTAAATAATTTATTTTCAATTAAATATGTAATTATAATAAACGTTTTATTTTCAATTACAGATGGAGCAGTCATGGTTATTTCTTTATTTTACTTATTTCATATCTT
The DNA here is from genome assembly GCA_964346235.1 of uncultured Bacteroidales bacterium. Lineage (GTDB taxonomy): Bacteria > Bacteroidota > Bacteroidia > Bacteroidales > CAYFUP01 > CAYFUP01. The sequence continues at coordinate 7,551 of CAYFUP010000115.1, forward strand.
CTTGGCTTATCGCAACCATGTTTACCTACTTAAAAGTATTGCTGCATTTCTTTTTTAATGTACTCTATGGCTGCCCGGTTGGGAGATTTGTTTGCTTTCATCAAAGCATCGAGTATTCGCTTGCTTAATTCATATGAAGTGGCTTCCGGTTTTAATTTCGAGGCTTCTGTATTAATGATTTTAATTATGTTGCTTTTGGTGGTTTTTACTACCTCCCAGGCCTGGTTGCTGACATAAATTTGCTGCGACAGGTTATGGTCAAATTCTGCCCTGATGGCACTGAGCATGTCCGATTGTAGCTTACTGGCAGGACTTCTGGGTTCGTTAAGTCGCATGATCAGGGATTCCGGTGAGATCCTTTCAAGCAGCAGGACAATTCTTTCATATGCCTGCAGGCGTATGGGGGTGATATTTTTCTGGTTCATCAGCTTGATTTCATGCCGCCTTCTGTCCCGTTCATCTTTAATAAAAAACCTTACCGGAAAATATGCTGTAAAGAATACTATTAATGCGGGCAGCGTATATTTTAATATTTCCAATATTTCCATGAAGTTTATTTTGAAATTATAATACAATATTACTCAAATTATCAGAAATGAATTATTTTTAAACGCTAAAATTTACAATGATATTTTAAAAGAGGAATAAACCATGGAAGCATTATCTCAGAGAATCAACAATTTGTCAGAATCAGCAACGATTGCCATGTCGCAAAAAAGCAGGGAACTCAAAGCAGAAGGTCATGATGTAATCAACATGAGCGTGGGTGAACCGGATTTTGATACCCCTGATCATATTAAGGAAGCTGCCATCTCAGCCATTCAAAGTAATTATTCGCATTATTCACCCGTACCCGGGTATCCTGATTTGATTGCAGCCATTGTGGATAAGTTTAAGAGAGAAAACAATATCAGCTTTACGGACAAACAGATACTTGTTTCCAGTGGAGCCAAACACTCTCTGGCCAATGTTTTTTTGGCTTTGGTCGATAAGGGAGATGAGGTAATCATTCCGGCTCCTTATTGGGTGAGCTATATTGAGCAGGTGAAGCTGGCTGAAGGAAAGAATGTAATCATTGAAACGGATATTGATGCTGAATTCAAGATATCTCCTGAACAACTTGAATCTGAGATTTCCCCGAAAACAAGAGTTTTATTGCTCAACAGTCCTTCCAACCCGACCGGCAGCGTTTATTCTAAAGATGAGCTAAAAGCATTGGCTGAGGTATTGGCCAAAAATGACCATGTGTATGTGATAGCCGATGAAATATATGAGCATATCAACTATGCAGGCAAGCATGAAAGCATAGCGCAGTTTGAGGAGATCAAAGACCGGGTGGTGCTCATCAATGGCGTTTCCAAGGGTTTTGCCATGACCGGATGGCGTATAGGATACCTGGCTGCACCGGAATGGCTGGCCAAAGCTTGTATAAAACTACAGGGACAAATGACCTCAGGGGCCTCTTCCATTGCCCAGCGGGCTTCAGTGGCCGCTTTAACTTCTGATATGACACCCACTTATCAAATGAAAGAAGCTTTTCAGAAAAGGAGGGACATGGTACTGGGTTTGCTTAACGAAATAGATGGAATAAAAACCAATGTTCCGGATGGTGCTTTTTATGTGTTTCCGGATGTTAGCCATTATTTTGGTAAATCAAATGGGGCTGAAACCATTCAAAACTCCATGGATTTTTGTCTCTATATCCTTAATCAGGCCCATGTAGCCACAGTGCCCGGGATGGCTTTCGGGGCACCCAATAATGTAAGGATTTCTTATGCTACTTCCGAGGCAAACATCCGGGAAGCCATGGGAAGGATTAAAAATGCTTTAACAAAGCTTCAGTAGGCTGAACCTAATCACATCTAGTGGTTCTAAACTTCATATAAAACACTTCAAAACAATAGTTTACACTTTTGTGGTGTGTGGAAAAAACCATCTTTTAATTTTACGGTGGCTCTAAGAAGGCATCAAAAATAAGAGGTAACCTGTTATATAGAACTTATTTTTTCCAGGGTTTTTTCTACTTTGGCAAGCAGTTCTTCTATGTCAATGGGTTTGACGATGTATTCGACGGCACCGCTTTTAAATGCGCGTTCCTTATCGGTATCTTCATTTTTGGAAGTGACCATGATAACGGGTATTTTTTGTTTTGATTCTTCCTGGGAGAGCTTATCAAGGATCTCAAAGCCGTCAATGCCCGGCATCATGATATCAAGCAGAATTATGTCAGGCGGGTCCTCACTGATGAAGACAAGGGCTTCTTTTCCATTATAGGCCACCTGTAAATGATACCCTTTTTCTTCCAGTACATTCTCAAGCAAAAAGTTATTGACCGAGGAGTCATCCACAACCAGTATTTTGGCAGGATTTTTGTTTTCCATCCCTTCACCTGTTAATTTTACGATTCTCAAAAGTAAGAAATTTTTGAGATTTACCGATTTATTCGAAAGAATAAGTTGAGCAATTTGATAAATAGATTGTTGTAATGAGTTAATGTGATTTTATAAAAGACAAAAGAATACCAGCATGAACCCCTCATCAGCTATCGCTTACAAAAGGAGATGAGATAACCATGAGGGCTCCATCGGCATTTGAAACGAAATAGT
>CAYFUP010000116.1:0-10143 GCA_964346235.1 uncultured Bacteroidales bacterium
ATTTATATAATTGAAATACAAGAGTTTAACATAACATTTATCACAGATGAACCCATTGAGAATTCCTGAAAAGTTCTCAAGAATTTCTGGGAGTTCCTAAGCCTTTTGGAGCATTTCTTAAAAATGCTTAAAAATGCCTTCGATAAATAAAATGCCTTACATTTTTAAATCACTGGTGGCTATTTTTTACTACCTTTGTACCGGTTGAATTTTATTTAAAAGCACATTGTTGATGCATAAGCATTGCTGGATGCGATATTATTAATGCAAAAAAAGAGTAAACATGTCTAGAAAAGGTTGGCTAACCATCATCATCATTGCTGTTTTTGGATTGATTATCTATTCATCTGTCAAAAACACCTATAACAGAATGGTAACATTAGATGAGCAGGTGGAGGAACAGTGGAGCAATGTTGAAAATGTTTATCAGCGACGAATGGATTTAATTCCAAATTTGGTCAATACCGTAAAAGGATATGCTGATTTTGAGCAGGAAACGCTTACGCAGGTCATTGAAGCCCGTGCCAAAGCCACTTCGGTGAATATTAATCCGGAAAATCTTGATCCCCAGGCATTGCAGCAGTTTCAGCAGGCACAAAGTGGGCTTAGCTCTGCATTATCCCGATTGATGGTGGTCGTTGAGCGCTATCCCCAGCTGAAAGCCAACCAGAATTTCCTGGAATTGCAGGCGCAACTGGAGGGGACCGAAAACAGGATTGCGGTAGAGCGAAGAAAATTTAACCAGGTGTCCCGCGCGTATAATACCTACATTCGGCAGTTTCCAAGAACAATGTATGCAAGCATTTTCAATTTTGAAAGAAAACCTTATTTTGAAGCGGATGAAGGCGCTGAAGAAGTACCGGAAGTGCAATTTTAAATGGGGTTTAGTAAGGCTGGGGTAAGATATAAAGCATTGGTTCATTATGGCAGGTTGCTTATATACATCAATAAAATGTAAAGATTTGTTTTTAAGGCCTTTAGATATAGCATGCATGCATTTCCGTTCATGTTTTCTTTTATTTTCAATCAGTTGAATGTAGTTTAGGGGCAGATTAGGAGCGAAACATTTTGCAGGAAAATATAATCATGATAACAACATCCTAAAATTAAGAAAAATGGAACCAGCAGATTTTCTAACCAAAGAAGGGAAAAAGAAAGTAACAGAAGCGATTAAGGAGGCAGAAATGAATACATCCGGTGAGATCAGGGTACATATAGAGGATAAATGCAAAGTGGACGTACTGGATAGAGCTGCTCACCTTTTTAAAAAGCTGGGCATGCAAAAAACGGAGCTCAGGAACGGAGTGCTCATATACCTGGCCTATGGGGTAAGAAAATTTGCTGTGTTGGGGGATGTAGGTATAAATCAGAAAGTTCCGGAGAATTTTTGGGATGATATCAGCCAAAAAATGAAAGGGCTTTTCCAGGAAGATCGGTTCGCAGATGGATTATCAAAAGGCATCATCATGGCGGGTGAGGCTTTGAAAGAACACTTTCCCTATCAAAAAGATGATATCAATGAGCTTTCAAACGATATTTCATTTGGAAAAAACAAGCAGGATGAACCGACGCATGACTAAATAATAATTAGTAAGCACCCGGCCATGATTAATCCTGTTGTTCGTAATATTGCTGCAGCGGGTCCTTCAATCATGCCTGAATGCATATGTACATTGAATATTTAAAAATAAAAGGATGAAACCTCCATGATTAAGCGTTAATCACATACGCGCATGATCAAAAAGGAGGTTTCATATGACCTTATAAAAAACAATTTTGAACAGATGAAAACCAACCGAATCTTACATACCTTTTTGCTGTTTTTATTGACTCACTGTGTAGCATTACTGCCAGTTCATTCTCAGGATGAACTGCCGGAAAGGCCTTCACCTCCCCGATTGGTAAATGATATGGCCAATATGTTGAGTTCCGGCGAGAAAAATCAACTGGAAATGCAGTTGGTCGAATTTCACAGGGAAACCTCCAACCAAATTGCCATAGTGACCACCAGGGATTTAAAAGGATATGAAATCTCGGATTTTGCTTTTCGCCTGGGAGAGAAGTGGGGCATAGGTCAGCAAAAATTTAACAATGGCATCCTGATTGTGATAAACCCCGGTGAGGGAGACAATAGTGGGGATGTATTTATTGCTACCGGATATGGACTGGAAGGCGCAATTCCTGATGCCATAGCCAAGCGAATTGTTGAAAACGAAATCATACCGAGATTCAGGAGCGGACAATATTATGATGGACTTCAGGCTGCAGTGAACGTTCTCTCCAAACTGAGCAAAGGAGAAATCTCTGCACCGGAATATGCGAAAAGAAATGGCGAAAAAAGAAAAAAGGGTTCCGGCTTATTTGTCATTATACTGATTGTGATTTTCTTCACCATCTTCGGTGGTCGCCGGAGATTGGGTCATTCCTCCCTGGGTCATGGTTTACCTTTGTTTATGTTATTTACCATGCTGGGTTCTTCTTCAAGCCGGCAAAGCGGTTCATTTGGAAGTTTCTCTTCCGGTTCCGGAAGCCTTGGCGGAGGTGGAGGATTCGGCGGCTTTGGCGGCGGCGGCTTTGGTGGCGGCGGAGCCGGAGGAAGCTGGTAGGACGGGAGGCAGTTTTCAGTAAGCAGTTTTCAGTAAGCAGCTTTCAGTAAGCAGCTCTCAGTAGGCAGCTCTCATTAACCAGCCTTCAGTAACCAGCCTTCTCTTCCAATTTACTCAACAACTTGCCATTCCGCAATCGCGTTTCAATCTGATCATCTTTGGATAGTTCGTTGATGTCTTTGATTATCTTTCCATTCTTAAGGGTCAGCGAATATCCTTTTCCGATAATATGCTTTGGGTCAACATAGGTCAGGGTATTTTCATACTGAGCCATTTTGTTTTGCTGGTTTTTGATATAATAATTCAGGGCGCTTTTCATCTTTGCCGGGATTTGTTCAGTTTCATTTTTCAACTTGAACAGGTGGTTTTTCGCAAGGGAGGGAATAAGCTTATATTGATGAATCAGTCTCTCTTTTTGCCTTGAAAGGTAATTTTCTGTATTGAATGTTGTTTTTTCCATAAGCCTGTTAAGCTCTTCTTCTTTTTTACTCAGCGAAAACCGGACAAATGATTTAAAATGATTGTTCAGGGTCAGCTGTCTGTCATTTTCAAGCTGCATAAAACGTTGTACTTTTTGAATAAAGATATTCTGGTATTCATTAAGCCTGGATTCAAAAAGATGGTTGTGATCAATTAAAAATTCTGCCACTGCGGTGGGGGTTTTCAGTCTTGTATTGGCTATCATATCCAGGACTGTCTCATCCCTTTCGTGGCCTATACCGGAAAGTACAGGCAAAGGAAACTGAGTGACATGAAAGTTCAGCCAATAGCCATTAAAACAGTTTAAATCGGATTTGGCACCTCCTCCCCTTATGATAACCACTGCATCAAAGAAATCTTCATATTCAAATATGCTTTCAAGGGCAGAGGCGATGGATTTCTCCGCTTCATTGCCCTGCATGACTGCAGGAAATAATTTAACATAGAACTTATAACCATGCGAATTATTCAAAACCTGATTCATGAAATCACCATAACCGGCGGCTGTCTCAGAGGAGATAACTGCAATTTTCTGGATAACCTCCGGCAGTGCAATCTCTTTGTTCATTTCCATCACCCCTTCGTCCTGAAGCTTTTTTAAGGTGATTAACTTTTGACGGGCCAGATCTCCCAGCGTATAATTTGGATCAATGTCCCGTATATTAATGCTCAGTCCGTATAACTCATGGAATTCCACCATGCCATTAACAAGGACTTTCAGACCGGCTTCCAGCTTCTGACCGGTGGTTTGCTCAAAATAAGGTTGCAGCATCCTGAAGGTATAGGCCCATATAATGGCCCTGCTTTTGGCTTTGATGTTTTCATTTTCTCCTTTTTCGACAAGCTCCAGGTAGCAATGACCGTTTCGGTTTATGCTGATGTCATTGATTTCAGCCACCACCCAAAGCGGTTCAGGAAAACTGCTGTGCAACGATTGTTTGATGTTTTCATTTAATTCGAATAGGGTATATTGTTTTTTGTCCATAGAAGTATTTATTAACAGGAATAAATTTTTTCTTATTTCTTATGTTTTTCGGATTTTAGGTTCATCATTTCTATCAACGATTTATAAATTATTTTTTAAGCATTTGAATCATAAATCATCTTCAAATCGTTTTTGATTTTTAAATGTTGCTTATCGAATCTTGACTATCTTTTTACTTGAATAACGGCCATCTCCTATAAGCTGAATGACATAAATGCCTGATGAAAGATCCTGAAGATTGTTGATTCTCAATGTATGAATCACTTCTGATGTCATCATTACTTCATGGTTATATATTTTTCGACCATTCAGCGTATAAATTTGCAGGGTGAATGATTCACCTTCATCAGCATAAATCCTGATATTCAAGCCGTTGTCAAAGAGGGTTGGAAACACTTCAAATTCAAAGGAATTGGAGGGCTTTTGATGGTATTTATTCAATACTTCATAAGCCAGGTTGAAATCGGGAATACCATACCCCATTCTTTCTCCGGGAATGAAGTAATGACTGCCTGATTGCTCGATGGTTACAAATATATTCATGTTGGAAAGCTTAGGGAAAGCCTGCCATAAACAGGCTGACATGCCTGAAATGATAGGAGCAGCAAAAGAAGTACCATAGCCTAAGCTGTAACTGTTTTCATTTCTTTGAATATAATTTCCATATCCCACGGCCAGGACATTTGGTTTTACTACCCTGTCCACTCTGGGTCCATATGAGCTGAAAACGGCAATATCTCCGTTTGCGTCCACTGCACCGACTGACAAAACGCTGTCTCCGTCAGCAGGTGCCACTATATACTTCCACGGATCGTTGCCTTCATTGCCGGCACTATTTATAACCAGGATTCCTTTAGAGGCTGCCATATCGGCAGCACGGGTCACAATGGTGCTGTTGCCATCCAGGGAAGCATAGGCATGATCAAATCCGGGATAATCAAATTCAGTATATCCAAGAGAGGAGTTAATGATGTCAGCCCCCACACTGTCGGCATATTCCGCTCCCTTTAACCAGTTATATTCTTCAATCAGATGTTCCGATGAGGCATCTTCAGTGCGAATCAATAGATAGTCGGCTTTCGGGGCAGTACCGATGAGCTGGCCATTGTCAAATCCCGCCATAATCGATAGGACCATCATTCCGTGTGGATGAGAATCAAACACTTCATTGTCAAAATCAACGAAGTCCTTGGTGCCGGTAATCTGGTGATTCATCCATAAACTGTCAAAGGTGGCGATTTCATTGACTTTGTAAAAACCTGCATCCAAGACGGCAATTAATTTACCTTCACCGAGATAGTCAAGGGAATGCAGGCTGATTCCGTTTACCAGTTCAATTTGTGCCTTTGACTGGCCATAATCAAAATGTTCATTAAAAAAATGGTTTGTTAGTTGCTGGTAATCAATTCTTTTTTTTAATGATTTTGTCAAGGAGGGGTTGTACACCCATCTAACCTCTTTTACGAATGAAATATTTTTTATTTGATGGATGAGGGCAGAATCCTGAATACCGCATACTATCCCGTTCAACCATTTTGAGGCATAATAGCAGGTAATATTCAGCTGTTTCAGGCTATCTACATACTGCCTGGACACCGGCAGATCATTAGGGACCAAAGGTATATTTTGCTGTTGCCGCCTGTTTATCGCCCGGTCAGAAAGGAATGCCGAAGGATCATCCAGTGAAAAACCATTATTCTTTTTATCGACAAAACCAATCCAATATTTATTGATGTCCTGGCTGTTTGAATAAGCATGATAATGGGACTGCCATATCAATCCCATCAATAAGAAAACCATCCATGCACGTCTATTGATAGGGCATTTCTCGCGGATCCCTGATATTGTGCCGGTTTTTTTCGTATTTTTCAAATTGTTCGTATGTTTTTTGATCCAATTCCTCCCGGTTTTCCGGAATACCACTTTGATAAACAATAGAATCCTGGAGGTTGCCGTAACGGTCATAATATTTCCATGTATTCTCTTTAAGTCCGCTTGAATATTCTCCCATGATTTCCGGCATTCCGTTTTGCCAGTAGGCGTTAAAAAAACCGTTTAGCTCTCCGCCAGTATATTTTGTCTCTGTACGAAGGGATCCATCCGGATAATACGTTTTCCATATGCCACCTTTTTTTCCGTTTTTCCAGGTTTTTAGTTCTACCATCTGGCCATTTTTATAATAAATGATGTTTTCTCCATGCAAGACACCATCTTTATAGTTCTCAATGCTTTTCAGCATGTTTTGTTTTTCGGCGTAATATTTCCAGGTGCTGTCTTTTTTCTGGTTTTTATAAAGGCCTTCAGCAGCAAGGGAATGATCGGGATAGTAAAGCTTTGTATAAACCTTGTCATTTTTTTTGTATTCCATTTTAGCTTTTAAATCCCCGGAAGAAAAATATCTTTTCATCGTGCCAACCGGTTCTCCATGCTCAAAATGGCCAATATAGGCAGGTTTACCATTGTTGTAAAATTTCATCCACATCCCTTGTTTTCTTCCCTGGTCATCATAATGATTGATCTTTGATGTGTCAATGGTTTCCTGGGCAACACAGGGTTCAGATAGAAGCAATAATATACCGGAAACTGCTATTGACAGCAGGGATAAACGAATGGTGCGTTTTCTGAATATGCTGTTCATCATGTGAATCTATCTTCCTGTTAAAAATTCAAAAGTAAAAAATGTAAATGAATTAATGTTGGGTTTCGGCTATTATGCCTCCCCCGATTAAGTCGTTTTGTTCGTAAAATACTGCGGACTGACCTGGGGTTATCGCCGGGATGGGTTCATAAAAATCTATTTCTGCTTTATTGCCGGAATGCTTTATCCGGCTGAAATGACCTTTGCTTCGATAGCGAATTTTTGTTTGCACTTCCATATTATCAGGAATTCTGTCATATTTGCTTAAGATCAGATCTTTTAAAACCATCTTCTTCTTTCCTAGTTCTTCCCTGGTCCCCAATACAATGGTGTTGGATTCTTTGTTGATGTCAACAACATAGAGGGGATAGCCTGCAGCAACCCCCAGGCCTTTTCTCTGCCCAATGGTATAAAAAGGGTATCCCTGATGGGTTCCCAAATGTTTTCCGTCTGTGGATACAAATTTGCCCGTTCCGATTTTTTCTATGATTTCCGGTACCTGTTCTCTCAGGAACCGCCTGTAATCATTATCCGGAATAAAGCAAATTTCCTGGCTTTCTTTTTTGGTGGAAAGCTTCACCAGTCCGCGTTCTAATGCCATCTTCTTGATGGTGGTTTTTTCATATTCTCCAATGGGAAAAAAGGTTCTTTTGAGGTTATCCTGGGATAACATCCAAAGAAAATAGGACTGATCTTTTAACGGATCCCTCCCTTTGGATAGTATGTATCTTCCGTTTTCTTTGCGGATGCGGGCGTAATGACCTGTTGCAATGTATTCACAATTTAATTCGTCCGCTTTTTCCAGCAATTCGCCCCATTTGATATGTGCATTGCAAAGGACACAGGGATTAGGGGTATTTGCTGATAAATATTCATTAATGAAGTTATTAATGACCGTTTCTCTGAATGATTCCCTGAAGTCAATAATATGATGTGAAAAACCCAGATCCTGTGCCATTTTTTTTGCCTCAAATATGGCATCGACTGAGCAACATCCCGTTTCTTTTTCCATGCATCCATTGGAAATCGAGTCCCATGACCGGTATGTGACTCCCGTAACCTGAAAGCCTTCTTCTTTTAAAAGAATGGCTGCCATAGAGCTATCCACCCCTCCGCTCATTGCCAACAATACTTTGCCTCTGTTCATGGTGCTTTCATTCTTTTTACAATGTTCTTATCATCATACTCATGTGTTAAATACATGTTTTTCATGAATGTTTTATCATGAACGAAAAACGCAAAAATAGTCCTTATTGTTTTATTGGTTTGGACTTGGATGCATAATATCATGCAACCTGGCACTGCTCTCAATAAAAAAAGCCCCGTTTTCGCGGGGCTGTTGAAATTATTCATGGCAAGGAGTGATTGATGTTTTCTTAGAGCCACTAAATAGGATCCGGAAGGTTATTTTACTTCTTCAAAATCCACATCAGTTACCTCATCATCATCACCACCTTGTCCTTTTGAACTTTGACCCGAGGCATTGCTTTCCTGCTGCTGCGCTCCGGCATTGGCTTGCTGCTGTTGTTGCTGCTGCTGGGTAGCCTGATATATCTCCTCAGAAGCTGCCTGCCATACCGAATTCAATTCAGCAGTTGCTTTATCCACGGCTTCTATATCCTGGTTCTTATGCGCTTCTTTTAGCTCATTCAGCGCTTTTTCGATGGGTTCTTTTTTGTCAGCCGGTATTTTATCTCCAAACTCTTTTAATTGCTTTTCAGTCTGGAAAATCATGCTGTCAGCGGCATTTAATTTGTCCACGTGTTCTTTTGCCTGTTTGTCCTCTTCAGCATGTACTTTGGCTTCCTCTTTCATTTTGTTAATTTCTTCTTCCGTCAAACCGGAAGAAGCTTCAATTCTTATATGCTGCTCTTTTCCGGTTCCTTTGTCCTTGGCAGAAACATTCATAATGCCGTTGGCATCTATGTCGAAAGTCACTTCAATTTGAGGTACTCCTCTTGGCGCAGGCGGTATTCCATCAAGGTGGAACCTTCCGATGGTTTTGTTCTGATTGGCCATGGGACGTTCTCCCTGCAGCACATGTATCTCCACTGAAGGTTGATTATCGGCTGCAGTGGTAAAAGTTTCCGTTTTCTTTGTCGGAATCGTTGTATTGGCTTCAATCAGTTTTGTAAATACCCCACCCATGGTTTCAATGCCTAAGGAAAGCGGAGAAACGTCAAGCAGCAATACATCTTTCACATCTCCGGTAAATACCCCACCTTGTATGGCAGCTCCTATGGCCACTACTTCATCAGGGTTAACGCCTTTTGAAGGTTTACGGCCGAAGAAATTTTCAACCAACTGCTGAATGGCCGGAATTCTGGTGGAACCGCCGACCAGGATCACTTCATTAATATCGGATGCCTGCATACCGGCATCTTTTAATGCTTTTTTGCAAGGCTCAACGGTTTTTTGAATCAATTCATCAGCCAGTGCTTCAAATTTAGCCCTTGTCAGTGTTTTGACCAGGTGCTTCGGAATGCCGTCCACCGGCATGATATATGGCAGATTGATTTCTGTGCTGGTGGAACTGGATAACTCAATCTTGGCTTTCTCAGCAGCTTCTTTTAATCGCTGAAGAGCCATCGGATCTTTTTTAAGGTCAATGCCTTCATCTTTTTTGAATTCTTCAGCCAGCCAGTCTATGATGACATGATCAAAATCATCGCCTCCGAGATGCGTATCGCCGTTGGTTGATTTTACCTCAAAAACCCCATCGCCTAATTCCAGGATGGAAATGTCAAAAGTACCACCTCCCAGGTCGAAAACGGCTACTTTTATATCGCTCGACTTTTTATCCAGTCCATAAGCCAAAGATGCGGCTGTTGGCTCGTTGATGATTCTTTTTACTTCCAGACCGGCAATTTCTCCGGCTTCTTTGGTAGCCTGGCGCTGAGAGTCATTAAAATATGCCGGCACCGTGATGACAGCCTCTGTAACTTCCTGACCGATGTAATCTTCAGCTGTCTTTTTCATTTTTTGAAGTACCATCGCTGAGAGTTCCTGTGGTGTATAAGTGCGGTCATCTATGCGAATCCGCGGGGTGTTGTTATCCCCTTTTTCGACTTTATAAGATATCCTGTTTCTTTCTTTTTGTACCCTGTCATACGTTTCCCCCATAAACCTTTTGATGGAGTATATGGTTTTTTCAGAGTTTGTTATCGCTTGACGTTTAGCAGGATCACCTACTTTTCGTTCTCCGTTTTCAACAAATGCCAACATTGAAGGGGTGGTTCTTTTTCCTTCACTGTTCGGAATGACCACAGGCTCATTGCCTTCCATGACAGCTACACATGAATTTGTTGTTCCTAAATCTATACCTACAATTTTACCCATAACTATATTCGTTTAATGTTTTAATTGGTTTTTTGATTTATTCTTTTATTTTCAATGATTATGCCAGAATCCTAAATTCTGTATTTTATGTAATT
>CAYFUP010000117.1:0-10140 GCA_964346235.1 uncultured Bacteroidales bacterium
TAATAAAGAAAAAGCAGTAAATAATGCCAATGAAACTGCTAAAATGCTGGCACTTGAACAATCTTTAACCATTGAAAAGTATCTTGATGCCAAGATGAAATACATCAGCGCTTTTACAAGCTATTTAAATGGGCTGGATGACTTATCACCCTCAGCTTTGGTTGAAAAAAGCAATGGGGTTATACGAAATATGCTCATAGACGATCCGGATTTTAAGGCAATTGTTGTCAGCTGGGATAAAACATTTACCAATGAAACCTGGAATAAGCCTTATGGAAGAGAAATCCACAGCATTTACCGGATGAATAACAATATTGAATATAATAATGCTTCCTATGACTCCCTGAATGAAAACCAGGATACTTATTTTTACAGTGTAAAAGCTTCCGGCAAGGGACAATTTTTTGACCCATCCGGAGAAAATGGATTCACAACCTTGTACAATAGCCATGAACCATTAACCGGATTCATAATGCCAGTCATACTCAATGGCAACTTTGCCGGTACCATCAGGGCAGATATTCCGGTAAGTGCATTTAATGAAATGGTGAATGCAAGAGATGTTAATGAAAATTATCAATCTTTTCTGGTCTCTGAAAACGGCAAAATAATTAACTATTCTGATGAATCTTTCATTGGAGGGAGCATTAGTGAAATGATAGATTTAACCAGGGAAGAATCTTTGAATGTGAGAAGCAAGATTGAAGCAGGTGAGTTATTTCAATTATCTGCCAAGAAAGCAAATGACAACCTCAATTTTTATTTTTATCCGATTTACCTTCCAAGATTTGATTCGAATTTGTCCCTTGGAATCAGAAATAATTTAAGTCCGTTTTATGCCCAGGTTAGCAAAGCCATTGGGAATGCTTTTCTGATTGGTTTACTCGGTGTTTTAATACTTTCCCTTATAATTGCCTATTTTTTGAGATTCAGTTTTATCCGGCCCATTAAGGAATCCACCAATGTAATCAGGACCATATCTCAAGGCGATATCAAAAAAGAATATGAAATTTCATCCTCCGGGAAAGATGAAATAGCACAAATCAATCAATCCATCAATGAATTAATTGAAGGACTGAGTGCTAAAATAGATTTTGCAAGGTCAATAGGAGACGGGGAATTTAACACTGATTTTAAAAAATCAGGAGAAAACGATATGCTTGGGGAAGCCTTGATTAACATGAGGGATAACCTGGAAAAAGCAAGAAAGGATGAAGCCCAGCGAAAGATTGAAGATGCCAAGCAATCATGGGTAACACAGGGTTTGGCAAAATTTGGCGATATTCTGCGGCAAAATACGGATAATATGGAGGAGTTTTCATACAGCATTATCAGTAACCTGGTGAAATACCTCGATGCCAACCAGGGTGGAATTTTTATGATTGAAAAGGATGATGAAAACCAGTTTGTGGATCTAAAAGCAGCTTTTGCCTATGAAAGAAGAAAATACATGGAAAAGCGGATGGATATTGGAGAAGGCATGATTGGTCGGTGCATTCTTGAAAAAGAAACCATCTATATGACTGAAATTCCAAACGATTATATTCATATTACTTCCGGACTGGGAAAGGATAATCCGAGGAGTCTCCTTATTGTGCCGCTGATACTCAATGATGAAGTGTATGGGGTGATTGAAATTGCATCATTCAAGGAGATTGAGGAGCATCAGATAAAATTTGTGGAGAAAATCGGGGAATCCATCGCATCAACCATATCCACGGTGCTTACCAATCTCAGAACTGCCGAATTGCTGGAACAATCAAAAAAGCAAGCTGAAGAGCTGGCTTCCCAGGAAGAAGAGATGAGGCAGAACCTGGAGGAACTACAGGCCACCCAGGAAGAATCAGCAAGAAAGGAAGCTGAAATGGCCGGAATTTTCAGGGCCATGAACAATACCCTTTTCGTCGCGCAATACGATATTGATGGAAAGATACTGGACATGAATGATCAATTTGCAGAAATATTTCATGCATCCAAAGATACCATGGTTGGTCAGAATATAAAAAATGTGTTCATTGCAAGCGGCATGAATAGCAAAGAATTTGATGATATCATAAACCAGGTGAAAAACCAGAAAATTATTAGCCGTTTGGATTATTTTAAAGTCAATGGACTAGAAAGATGGATAAATCAAACCTTTGCACCCATCCTCAACAATGAAGGTCATGTTACTAAGGTTCTCAATTTTGCGAACGATGTCACGGAAGCCAAATTAAAAGAAAAACAAGTGGAAGATAATCAGCAAATGCTTTCCAACCTGGTCAATGAAATACCCGCCAAAGTCTTTTTGAAGGACAGTCAGGGTAAGATGGTCATGGTGAATAAAAAAGTCGCTGATGCCCATCACTGCCAACCTGAAGAGTTATTAGGATTGAGTGATTTTGATTTCTTTAAGGATGATCCGGCATTGGCAAAACAATTGTTTGAAGAAGAGCAGGAAATCATCAAAGAAGGGGGAAGGACATGGGAACAAAAAGAAACAGTGGGCAATCAGGATATTTACCTCAGGACAACCAAAATGCCGATTTATCTGCCTCACCTTGGGGAAACCGGACTTTTCGGATTCCAGGTTGACATCACCGAATTAAAGAAAATGGAATTCGAAATCAAACAAAGTCATGATGAATTGCAAAAAGTATATGATGAAATGATGCAGGAGAAAGCCCTGATGGATGCGTTAATGGCCAATATTCCGGATAATATATATTTCAAGGATCTGGAAAGTAAATTTTTGCGCGTTAGCGAAAACATGGCTAAAGCATTTAAAGTAGAGTCATCTCATGATCTCAAAGGAAAATCGGATTTTGATTTCTTTACGGATGAACACGCAAGACCTGCTTATGAAGGAGAAATGGAAATTATAAAAACAGGCGAACCGGTCGTTGATCTGGTGGAAAAAGAAACCTTTGATGATGGAACAGTTTCCTGGGTATCTACCACCAAAATGCCGCTTCGGGATCAGCAAGGGAAAATCATAGGGACTTTCGGGATTTCAAGAGATGTGACCAATTTTAAGAAAATGGAGGAAAGCCTGAAGAAAAAAAATGCAGAAATCATGAAAGAAAAGTCCCTCATGGATGCGTTAATGAAAAACATTCCGGATTATATTTATTTCAAAGACAAGGAATGCCAATTCATAAGAATTAGTGATTCCATGATCAAATTGTTTCCGGGTGCTGAAAAGGCAGACGATTTAATAGGAAAATCAGATTTTGATTTTCATACCAAAGAAAATGCACAAAAATTCTATCAGGATGAACAAAAAATCATGAAAACAGAGAAGCCACTGATAGATGATATCGTAAAAGAAGAGCTTCATGACGGCAGCTATCAGTGGGTATCTACTACGAAAATGCCTTTAAAAGATTATGATGGAAAAGTTATCGGTTTATTCGGCATATCTAAAAACTTCACCGAATTAAAAGAAATGGAACAGGATGCCAAACAAAAGAATGAAGAACTGGAAACCCAGGAAGAGGAATTAAGGCAAAACCTGGAGGAAATGCAGGCAGTTCAGGAGGATCTCGTTAAGAAACAGAAGGATTTGATGTGGGAAAGCACCATGTTTAATACCCTGCTGGACTATCTGGATGACCGGGTTACCTTTAAGGATAATGAGAGCAATTATGTGAGGGTGAACAAAGCCAAAGCCAAAAAACTGGGATATAATGACCCATCTGAGATAACCGGCAAAAGCGATTTCGACTTTTTTGGAAAAAAACATGGCGAAAAAGCAAAAAAAGAAGACAGCATCATCCTTAAATCTAAAGAACCTGTCTTATACAAGGAAGAAAAAATCACCGCGAATGATGGTTCTGCCATATGGGGACTTACATCAAGGATCCCCTTAATTAATAAGGAAGGAGAGGCCATTGGCACTTTTGCCATTACCAAGGATATCACCGATTTGAAGCAGAAAGAGATAACACTTGAAAAGTTCAGAAAGGATATTCAAAATGATACCATCGTCATTAACGGCCTGACGGATAACTTGCCTGTTTTGGTTTATGAAATTACCCCCAATCGCGAAATATTGAAGATACAGGGGGCAGGATTGAAATTCATGAATGAAAACGAAGAAAATGTGTTAGGCAGGAAGCTGGATGAACTCATACCTGAGTCCAGTGAACTGGATGGTAAAAAGCCCGGTAATAAGACCATGATAAGCTTTAACCACAAGTGTAAAAAAGGCAGAAATCAAATAGAACTAAAACATTATGTATTCAGCAAAAATGGGGGGGGAGATGACGCCATAGTGGGATATGCCTATCAGGTAGGCTTGATATAACAAAATATGCTTGGTTTAAATAAAAATCATTATATTTGTAAAATTATAAATCTTTTTTACATAATTATAATTTTTGTTTACATTGAAATCATCCATTGCAGAAGCTGATAAGAAGTATTACCTTCCGGTATTTAACCGGTATCCGGTCACTTTAAAAAAAGCTAAAGGTTCGCTGGTATGGGACATCAACGGGAAGAAGTATATTGATGTCCTCGCAGGTATTGCTGTCAACAGTCTCGGACACACCCATCCTGAGGTGGTAAAAGCCATAAAAAAACAATCCAAAAAGCTGATTCATATCTCGAATTTTTATACAAGCAAACCGCAGGTTCAGCTGGCAAAAGAGCTTGTCGGTCGCTCCGGCCTACAACGGGTATTTTTTAGCAACAGCGGGGCAGAAGCGAATGAAACCGCCTACAAGTTAGTTCGTAAGTATGGCCATAAAAATGGAAAAGGAGGCAAAATCATTGCCCTGGAGAATTGTTTTCATGGCCGTACCCTGGCGAATATAGCTACAGGCAAATCAAAACACAAGGAAGGGTTTGAACCCATTCCGGATGGGTTTGAAAAAATTCCGTTCAACCAAATAGATGCAGTCAGGAAGACCATTGATGGAGACACTGCTGCAGTGATTGTGGAACTTATACAGGGAGAGGGAGGAATCAATATTGCCGATAAATCATACATAAAGGAGTTAAGGAAAATCTGCGATCATGAAAATGTGTTGCTTATTTTTGATGAGATTCAAACGGGCATGGGACGAACCGGTAAGTTTTTTGCTCATGAACATTATGACATAAAGCCTGATGTGCTTACCATGGCCAAAGCCCTTGGCAGCGGTTTTCCTATTGGAGCCACCTTGTGTAACCAGAAAGTGGCCGGTGCCATTTCATTGGGAGATCACGGAACCACATTTGGTGGAAACCCATTGGCCTGTGCTGCTTCCCTGGCAACCCTTAAAGTAATTGATGAAGAAAAACTTGTAAAACGTTCTTCAACTTTAGGTAAAGAAGTGATAGAATACATTAAAAAGAAAGCCAAAGATTATCCTGCTGTTAAGGATATCCGGGGGCTGGGTTTGATGATTGGCATCGAAATATCTGTTCCCGGAAGGAAGGTGGTTGAAAAAATGATGGAACAAGGTATCCTGGGTAATGTCACTGCAGATCATGTAATTCGTTTTGTTCCTCCTTTAAGTATCAAAAAATCAATGCTATACCAGGCAGTCGATGTTTTCTTTGATTCCCTGGAGGAATCCGGAAAGCATTGAAAATTTTTAACATAACCCCCTTATTAACCATCATTCACAATCAGGATATTATAGGAGCCTACGAGCTCGCCGCAGGCAAACACGCTTGTGAAGTTGCCTCATGCAGAGAATTTTGCGTGTTCACTAAAGACAAACGAATTTATGAAATTGCTGAAAGCAAATGAGTATAGGAATTCGCTAAAGGTATAGAACCTTCTAATTCGATGGAGGCAAATGTGACTGTAAAATCGCCGGAGGCAAAAGCAAACCATTAAATGTATTGACAAATAGAATTTTATATCCGGGATTTATACAAAACATTAAAGTGATGGAATCCTAACAGAAAACGATAAAGCACCAAATGGGATGATTAAAACTGGAATTATAGGGGCCACAGGATATACCGGACTGGAACTTGTCCGGATTTTACACGCACACCCGGATGTTAGCATTGAATTTTTAAGTTCCGAGTCAAATCATGGCAAATATTATGCTGAGGTATTTCCATTTCTGGAAGGCAAGGTTAACCATTATTTGCATAAAATGGAAAAGGTGTCCGAAAAAAAGCTGGATGCAGTCTTTTTGGGATTGCCGCATGGTGTTTCCATGGATTTTGTTAAAAAATATGATAAACAAGGATTTGTGATTATAGACCTGTCAGGGGATTTCAGGATAAGCCCTGTCAATATTTACGAAGAATGGTATCATAAGTCTCATGTTTACCCTGCCGGATTAAATGCAGCAGTTTATGGATTGCCTGAATTGTACCGGAATGAGATAAAAAAAGCGAAACTCATTGCCAATCCTGGATGCTTTCCCACCAGTGCTTTAATGACAATGCTGCCGCTTCTGGACCATGAAATAATTGATGAATCTAACATTATTATTGATTCGAAGACAGGGGTTTCCGGGGCAGGGGTTAAACCAAAGGATTCAACTCATTTTCCTTCAGTCAACAATAATTTTAAAGCCTATGGGATAACCACTCACCGTCATATTCCTGAAATGGAAAACATCATTTCACGGCATACCGGTAAGTCTATTAATATAAATTTTATTCCGCACTTGTTGCCGGTTGACCGGGGAATATTTACCACCGCCTATTTTAAATTAAACCGGATAATGGCTGAGGAAGAGATGTATCAATTATATCATTCATTTTATGCAGGAGATCCTTTTATTCATCTGACCCGTTCATTGCCCTCGCTAAAAGATGTGGTGGGCACCAATTCTTGTCATCTTTATTTGAAGATAAATCAGAGAACCGGATATTTAATCGTGATATCAGTCCTTGATAACCTAATGAAAGGGGCATCCGGACAAGCTGTGCAAAATTTCAATATTGCATTCGGTTTAAATGAGGAAAAAGCTTTAAATTCGCTGCCGCTGAATCCATAAATTAATCATATGATCAGAAACATTACCGATGTAAAAGGCATCAAATGCTGGGGGGCGCATATTGGTATCAAATCCCAGAAACGTGACCTGGCCATTATCTATTCTCAAACACCTGCATCTGTGGCTGCTACATTTACCAGAAATTTGGTTGTGTCGGAATGCATCAAAGTCAACCGCGAACACATCAAATCAGGCAAGGCCCAGCTTATTGTAGTAAATTCAGGGAATGCCAATACCTGTACCGGGCAACAGGGTAAAAACGGAGCGGAAGTCATGGCCAGAACCGCTGCAGAAACATTCAAAGTGCATCCTGACCATGTACTGATAGGATCCACCGGTATCATCGGAAGAGAATTTCCAACGGAAAAAGTCGCTGAAGGCATTAAAAGAAATGCCCCGAGAATTACCAGCAGAAAAATTGCCGGTTCCCTGGCTGCGAATGCCATTTTAACCACCGACACATTCTCAAAGGAAGGATTCGTAAGTTTTACAGTAAATGGTAAAAAGATCAACATGGCCGGCATTGCCAAAGGGTCGGGGATGATTCATCCGGATATGGGCACCATGATGGCATATATAGTTAGTGATCTAGCTATTAATCAAACACTTCTTCAAAAAGCACTGTCTGAAGCAGTCGATAAATCCTTCAATTTGATCTCGGTGGACGGGGATACTTCTACCAACGACATGGCTGTTGTCATGTGCAATGGCATGGCTAAAAATCAGGAAATCAATGATGAACATGATAAGACTTATAAAATATTCAAATCCCAGTTGGAGCGTTTATGCATACACCTGGCCAAGTTAATTGTTTCCGACGGGGAAGGTGCCACCAAAACCATTGAATATAAGGTAACCCGTGCAGCTGACCGGGAAAGTGCGCGGAAAATTGTTCGCACCATATCAAATTCATCCCTGGTGAAAACGGCCATTTATGGTCGGGATCCAAACTGGGGAAGGATTATTGCAGCTGCAGGAAGGGCAGGAGTGGATTTTGATCCGGACAAAGTGGATTTGTTCATCGGAACCAAAGATGTGATTCAGTTATTGGATAAGGGAGTGCCTGTTTATCAAAGCTTTACCAAGCTAAAAATGCGCATGAAAGCATCTTTCATCAGGGTTACCCTTAATTTAAATATGGGAAATGCTCAGGCCACCGGATGGGGCACTGATTTAACCGAAGAATATGTGCGGTTTAATTCCGAATATACGACCTAAAGAGTTTTTCTCAAAAATGGTATAACGTTTTCTTTCAGACACCCAATGATTCCCCTTCACTTTTGGCAATAATCACCGCTCCGCAGCTATCGCTCCATACATTGGTTGCAGTACGGAACATATCTAAAATCCTGTCCACCGCCAGGATCAAACCCACCCCTTCAAGGGGCAGACCAATGGCGGAGAGAATGACAGAAATCATAACAAGTCCTGCCATTGGTATCCCTGCGGCTCCGATGGATGCCAACAAAGCAGTGATGACCACAATGAACTGTTGTCCCACCGTCAAATCCATTCCATATGCCTGGGCAATGAATAAAGCTGCCACGCATTCATAAAGGGCAGTTCCGTCCATATTAATGGTGGCTCCGAGGGGTAAAGTAAAACTTGAAACTTTATTTGAAACACCTGAGTTGTATTCGACTGCACTCATGGTCAATGGTAATGTTGCACTTGAAGATGAGGTAGAAAAAGCCGTAAGCAAAGGGGAGCCCATGTTTTTGAAGTGCTTGAAGGGTTTTGCCTGACCCAGCCATTTTGTTAACAGGGGAAGACTGACAAAAGCGTGTAATAACAGGCTCAAAATTACGGTAAGCATATAAATGCCCATGCTTCCGGCAAAATCTGATAAGGAGGGCACCTCGGCAATTTGCTTGGCAATGATACCGAAAATTCCCAATGGCGTAAACTTGATGATAAACTTGGTGATTTGCATCATGACCTCAAAAATGGCATTAAAAAAGCCTGTTAGTATTGCTTTTGATTCACCTGAAATGCGGGTGATAAAAAACCCGAATAAAATGGCAAAAAATATGACCGATAACATCTGACCGGTAGAAAAAGCCTGAAATATATTGGTAGGTACGATTTTCATTAGGGTTTTACTCAGCGAATCTTCAGTTAATCCCAGATTTTCAATGTCTTTCGACAATCCAAGATTAGCGCCAATGCCAGGTTGAATGATATTTACAAATAGCAGTCCGGTTAATATGGCGATGGTACTGGTCAGCAGATAATACCCTATGGTTTTTAGTCCCAGTCTTCCGAGGTTCCCAGGCTTACCGATATTGGTGATGCCTGAAACCAATGAGCTGAAAATCAAAGGAATGATAATCATTTTTAATGCCCTGATAAAAATTTCTCCCATCCAGTCAATGTACTTCACCTCTTCAGGAAAAAAATGACCGAAAATCACAGCCAGAATAAATGCCATCAGGATCTGCCATGGTAAGGTAATCTTGCTCATTCTATGTTGCTAATTATTTGTTTAATAATGCAGATAATGATAAAGATGATGGGTAAAACCATAAAAATAGTTCATTTAATCCAATTTACCATGCATCATAATGATTTGAGCCTTGTATGTCAGGCATAATAAACCGTCTTTCTTTAGCGCATTTGTTTTTTAATGTAAGCAGTAATCTGCTTTAAGTCATCCGTACTGTATTTTTTTCTTAAGTGACTATCAATAATCATATTATCTTCACTTTCTTTTAGTCTTGGGTACCAGTCACCTGGATCAGGTAAATCATGTTCTCTTCTGGGAATGAGGTGCATATGCAAATGTGAAATGGTCTGCCCAGCTTCCATACCTTCCTGTATCACCCAGTTGAAGGCTTTGGCCTTGAATACCTGAAGTAAAACTTTAATGATATCCAGGCTGAGTTTCATCATTTCGATCTGTGCTGCCTGATCCAGTTCCAATACCCTTTCAATATGTTCCTTTGGAATGACCATTACATGACCGGGCAGGACAGGGGCCTCATTGTATATCACAACAAAATTCTCAGAGGATGAGAGAATTAAATCACTGTATTGAAGCAGTTCGCAAAAGGGACAATTTGGGTTCATCTGTGATAAATATTGTATTAAATTTTTTGTAAGTTCATCTGTGATAAATGTTATGTTAAACTCTTGTATTTCAATTATATGAATTAAATAAAGTCAACTATTTCGTTTCAAATGCCGATGGAGCCCTCATGGTTAT
>CAYFUP010000118.1:0-10093 GCA_964346235.1 uncultured Bacteroidales bacterium
CTTAAAATCGGACCATAGTGGAATTGAAATCTCCATAACCGCCTTCATTAAGTCACCTGCGTTTTTACTTAAAATCGGACCATAGTGGAATTGAAATATATTGATTTAGCGAAAACGGTCCTTAATTGGGAACCCTTAAAATCGGACCATAGTGGAATTGAAATTGATACCGCTTTGCATCGCTCCATCGATCTGCATACCTTAAAATCGGACCATAGTGGAATTGAAATGATTTACTGCAAAAGCTGAAATGGAAAAGGGATTGGCTTAAAATCGGACCATAGTGGAATTGAAATACATTTGTCTTGCCTTTATATTTGTTTTCCCAATGTTCGAAAGAACGATAGCACGAAAGAGCGACCGGACGAAAGTAGGACTGAATGATAGAATGATAGAATGAGACGAATTGATGTGCAGTAGAAATGATAACCAAATATGATTACCTTATACCGGCTGGAAATGTAAGTTTATTAGAGTGAGGGTATGGGAATATTAGAGGGTGTGAAAGCAAAAGATGAGACGCTTATTATTCCATTCTTCATCCGCTTTCAAATTTTTTATGTTTTTACAATTAATTTGGTTATATTTAAAAATTATTAATCAGTTAAAGGAATTAAAAGATGGAAAAATTTATAAATCTTCATATAGAAAAGCTTCCTGAAGGATATTACTTAGCTACTTCCGATCAAATTCAGGGTTTGGTTGCCCAGGGAAGAACCATTAATGAGACGCTGGAGATAGCCAGGGATGTTGCTAAAAAGTTAATTGAAGGACAAGAAGAACAAAATATACAGCTAAAAAGCCTTTCTGACGAATTCGATTTTCCTCTTGTTATAGGCTTATAGAAAATGACGGGCATATTATAATATATTGATATATTATTTAAATGGGTCGATTAGCAGGCTTTCAATATCGACAAATAATAAAAATTCTTAAGAAGAAAGGTTTTAAGTTTTATCGCCAGGCTGCTGGAAGCCATGAAATCTGGTACAATCCTCAATCCAAAAAATTCACAACCATACCTAATCATTCAGGAGATATGCCAGAAGGGACATTAAAGGCAATATTAAAGCAGGCAGGTATTTCTGTTAATGATTTTTTACACAAAGGATAACCATACTGCCATGGATATACTAAAAAGCCACCGTGAACGCTATGTATTAGAAAAGCATGGAGCAGGTTAATAAATTGGTAAATAATTAACTACCTGAAATCCGCAGGTCAATAAAATAAATTTGGCATGCGGCTTATTTTGGTAAAAATCCTATTTGTGTTTTAAACATGCTTAAAATTTCAGCCGATTTACCAACTACAAAACAAAATTTTCCTGATTCTTACCCGGGTATATTAGCCCTTATTTTTGTTTCATCCATAATATCCAATTTATATTTTTTCAATCAATTGATTAATTACCCACTCGCTTGCTTCATTTTGATTATACTCAATCCCAGTTCTCAACAATGCTTCCATATCGCCAGTAAAATCAGAGTCATTTTGTTTTGCTTCAAAATTCAATAAGAATTCCTTTTTTCTTGGTGGTCTTTTCCCTGTTGCAAACGTTGTATATTTTTTAAAACACTGAATTATCTGAGCAATATCTAGTTCTAAATGCAGTCGGGCATAGCCTAAATCGAATAAATCTCTTCCTTTGCTCCGTTGATATAATGCCCTGAGTTTAGTTCCTAAAAGTTCATTTATATTGTAAGTTCTTATCTCTGCTTTACCTGAAAACCATTCACTTTCAATTTCAAAAGGAAAATCAACCCAATCCAGTACATTGAAATGCTCTTTACAGTTTATTTCCAATTTTAAACGCATTCGTATTTCTTCATATTCCGAAGTAAAACGGTATAAAGCTTTTGCTCCATGTCCACGAACTTGTGTCGTTCTTTTCTCATCGAAAAAGTTAATAACCTCATTTAACCTTTCCATAATTGGTTTTATAGGTCCTTCTTTGATTTGCACCAAATCAATATCCTCTGAATATCGAGGTGCAGGATTAAGGTAGAGTTTGTGTAATGCTGTTCCTCCTCTGAATGCAAGGTTTTCTCTCAGAAAGTCATCAGAGAATATTTCAACTAAGGCTCGGGAAATAATCAAATCCTGCTCAACCTGTGAAAAGTCATTCCATGGTGCGTGTTTCTGCCACTTTGCTATATATGGTTTAGGTATCATAAATCGCTTTCTAATTTTACATTAACATCTACTTTCCACTTATTATCAACTGCACCTGGTTTCTCTTTTGATTTAGGACTTAATAAAACAGGGAAGAAGTTTTTAGCCTTTAGTTCTGAATAAATCATTTCTTGAAATTCTTCTTCCATGCCAAGTTCTTCAAGCAAAAAACCGAACCTTTGCAAAGTACTTTTATTGGGATACCAACTTAAAAGTTCTGACAAATCGGATTTAGTCAACTCTTCTGTGAGTTCCTCAATTGTTGCAAGCATTCTATTTATTCCACCCAATTTTGTCTGGTGATGTATTAAATCAACAATTGTCAAAGCAGGGCTGGATATTTTAAAAATCCCTGCATCAGATTTTTTCTGTTGAATATTTTTATCAGACCAGTTGGTTGTTGTGAAAAATCGAATATCAATCTTTCTTTTTGATATATCGCTAAATTTTTGTTTTCCAGTAATCAGGTAATCTCTTTGTGCTTGTTGATGACTTGCCCCGTGAAATTTTGCCGCAGAAAATAGTCCTACATAATAATCTCTGTCTAAGTATCTGAACAACTTCTCACAATATAATTGAATTGGTAATTTTTGAGCAGAAGAGTATCTAGGGGTAATTATTAAATAAAATCCTTTTCTCAGGTTTACAATTTCTCCTTTTTCAGTCAAACGGTCAAGTTCTCTCTTAATAGAGGTATCCGTTTTTCCAGTCTCTCTTCGTAGCTCATCTACTGAGAATGAGTATTCTTCAACAGATAATAGTTTTTTTATGTATTCTGCAATTGTCAATTTTAGAAATATTTCGAGCAATATACATTAATTTGGTGCAATTCTCAAATTAATACTACAATTTCTTTGTGTGCTGGCAAAAAACAACTTTTTTAAAAATTCTGGAAGTGGGGTTGGACAGTGGGATTTTTAAATGTGTTGTTTGCGGGTAGGCATTTGCAAATACTTATCTATTTTCTCTGGATTTATTTTAAGCCTTTTACAAAACTATGCCTCATTTATAACACCTTTAAAAAATGCCGATTGCAATGTTCTTTTAACTAATGGTGAAATTATTGGAACAGGATTTCTACCTTCTGGTTTTATCCCTAATTCTTTATCTCGCTCTTTTATACGTTGCTGTTCATTCTCAAACTCCATATAAGCTTTATGAATTCTTTTACGAACAACATTATATGTTTGTTGGCTAATTTTTTTTGTAACAACTAGTCTTCTATAGATTGCTATTTTACTTAAAGGTATATCGTAAGTCAGGCTCGTAATATAGTCTTCTTGATATTCAGTCTGAGGATTAATGTCTGAAATAGAAGCTATTAAATTATCATACTCACCTGCTAGAAAAAAATAAGCAAAATCATTACACCATTTCTCAATTTTCTGACCCATCGCACAAGCCGACATCGAAGTAAATAGAACACTTTGGATAATTCATATCCCCTGAATTTACCATAGTAATTGACCCATCCTCGAATGAATGTATTGAGCTTCTGTGCTATGCCTACTATGCTGAAATAAATTCTCCATTTTCATACTTATCAATAAAAAAACCTTCCTTTTCAAAAGGACCTCTACATATTCCATTTTTTTTACCGTCTCGATACTCACAATATTTTGAAATATCACCGTTGTCCGATAAGAAATAAACAATCCCATTTCGATCAGAATACGTTTGATTACCTGTGGAATCGAATGATGATATTATTTCATATTTGTCCTTATTGTAGTACCTTTTTTGACAAACTTGCCCATTTAAATAATAAATATATGCTTCTCCTTCTTTTTTATTTTTTTTATAGGTCAATTTGGAAGATACTGCTCCATTTTTATAATAATAAATAAAATCACCAGATTTGATCATTTTCTTTTTATTCTTAACAAATCCTTCCATCCGCTTTTCCCCGGAAATAAAGAACTCAGTTAATTCATATAATTTTTGCTCATTTTTTGATTCAGAAGTTAACTGATAAAATTTAGCATTATTAATTGATGTGGTTTTTCCATTTGCATCAAGATAAATAGGTTTCGAGTGTTGCGGATAAACTATTCCAAAAATGAATACACATATAATTATTGTTGGTAGTTTTTTACTCATGATTTCTATTTTATTTAAATCCTGTTAGATTAATTATATATTACATAAATGTTTTTTTATAATGTCTTTCTGTAGCTTTTTAAATATTATTAAAAGCTGGTCTTATTTTTATTCAAATGAGGGATATGAACAAGATTGATATTACAAATTATCAATTTTTGCATAAAGATAAAAATAGTAGTGAAAATGAATATTCTTAATACCATTTAATCAACTTGATTTTGAGTAATCAAATCCCATACATATCTAACTTCTTTTATATCAGCAATTTGTGAGTAAACTATGAAACAAAAATTATTAGATTGAGAACTTTTGCATATGAAGGAGATTTATATGCGATTTTTAAATATATTTGAAAGGGAATAAATCACGGAATCATAATAACTATCAGATGCAAAAATGGCATGAATCTTTATTTGAGAATTATGCTGAAAAGTATGATAATGAAAGTTTTACGCAGGGAACCATTGGTGAATGCGATTTTTTGGAACAAGAACTCAACTCGGATAATTCACTGAAAATACTGGATGTAGGCTGCGGTACCGGACGGCATGCCATCGAAATGACCAAAAGAGGATACCAGGTTAATGGGGTGGATTTATCTGAAAACCAATTGAGCAGGGCAAGAAAAAAAACTGCTCAGGCTGGATTCAACATTGATTTTCAAAAACAGGATGCCAGAAAACTGCCGTTTAATGAAAAATTTGATGTGGCCATCATGCTCTATGAAGGTGGATTTCCCCTGATGGAAAAGGATGAAATGAATTTTGAAATTCTAAAAAGTGTTACAAATTCTTTAAAGCAGCCTGGTAAATTTGTTTTTACTACGCTAAACGGGTTATTTCCTCTTTTTAATTCAATTGAAAAATTCACGAATGCTGAATCAAAAGAAAGCAATGCATGGTATCATAGCAATTCTTCTGACTTAATGACTTTCCGGGATTATAACATTACAGAATTTGAAGATGACCTCTTAATCAATTGCATAATAGTAGTTTCACATAGGATTATAACATTACAGAATTTGAAGATGACTCCGGCAACAAAAAAACCCTTGAAAGCAATGAAAGATATTATGTGCCCAGCGGAATTAACTGGTTATTAAAATCACTGAATTATAAAAAAATCGACATTTATGGTGCAAAAATTGGTGTGTATTACAGAAATGATAAACTATCGCCGGATGACTTTGGAATGTTGGTCATTGCTGAAAAATGAAAAAATGATTTGAATTATGCTCATTGAAACAAGATCTTTTGCCCGGGCAGGATTGCTCGGTAATCCATCCGACGGCTATAATGGAAAAACCATTTCCATTATTGTTCGAAATTTTGGGGCGTTTGTCACTTTATATGAATCGCCCGAATTAATTATCGAAGAACAGGAAGTGGATTCCAACAAATTCAGAAATATCTATCATTTGATTGATTCGGTGAAGCTTACAGGTTATTATGGCGGGATAAGGCTCATCAAAGCAGCCATTAAAAAGTTTGGGGAATACTTTGATGCCAGAAATATCAACCTGAAAAGAAAAAACTTCACCATCCGGTATCGCACATCCATTCCCAGGCAGGTTGGACTGGCAGGTTCCAGTGCCATTGTATCTGCCACCATGAAGGCTTTGATGAAGTTTTATGAAGTGGACATCCCCAAACCTGACCTCCCAAGCCTGGTGCTTTCTGCGGAAAATGAAGAGCTCGAAATAAACGCCGGTTTGCAGGACAGAGTCA
The DNA here is from genome assembly GCA_964346235.1 of uncultured Bacteroidales bacterium. Classification (GTDB taxonomy): domain Bacteria; phylum Bacteroidota; class Bacteroidia; order Bacteroidales; family CAYFUP01; genus CAYFUP01. The sequence goes on from CAYFUP010000118.1 coordinate 6,006, forward strand.
TCCAGGTTTATGAAGGTTGCGTTTTTATGGATTTTGATAAATCATATATGGATAAACATCATCATGGAAAATATGAGAACCTAAGTGTGGAAAACCTGCCAAAGTTATACCTGGCTTATAAAACTGAACTTGGAAAAGTATCGGGCATTGTTTTGAACAACATAAGACAGCGGTATAACAGTGGCGAACAGATGGTTATCGATACTTTACATGAGATCGCAGCGGTGGCAGAAGAAGGCAAAGCAGCCATTCAAAATAAAGACTTCGAAAAGTTAAATGGGTTGATTAACACAAACTTTGATTTGAGGGCCAAAATTATGAATATTTCTGAAAGCAATAAGCAGATGGTGATGACTGCAAGGGATTGTGGCGCCTCCGCGAAGTTTTCAGGTTCCGGAGGAACCATCATAGGCATGTACAAAGATGACAAGATGCTGCAAAGCCTCATTATCAATTTGAAAAAACTGAATGCAAGGGTAATTAAACCTTATATTCTTTAATTGAAGGTCAACATTAAGGCAATTAGCCTGGGTGAAAGGCAAAGTAATTAAACACTTATATACTTTATTTGAAGAATATGCTGTATAAACAATTTTTGGCTATCGGATATTTAATAATAATGAATAATAAACAAAATATTGAGTACTCAATCAAATAAGAATTTTATGGTAAAAAAAGCAGTTATACCCGCCGCAGGGCTTGGTACAAGATTTCTTCCGGCCACCAAAGCACAGCCTAAAGAAATGCTTCCCATCATCGATACGCCCACCATTCAATATGTGGTGCAGGAATGTGTGGATTCCGGTATTGAGGATATCTTAATCATTTCCGGGAAGGGAAAAAGATCCATTGAAGATCATTTTGACAGGAACCTTGAGCTGGAATCAAGAATCCTGGAAAAGGAAGATAATATTCTGTACAATCAAATGCGTCATATTGAAGATATGGCAAATATTCATTATGTCCGGCAAAAAGAGCTGAACGGACTGGGTGATGCCATTTACTATGCGAAAGATCATTGCGGGGATGAACCTTTTGTGGTGCTTCTCGGAGATACCATCATTGATTCCATCATACCGGTCACCCAACAACTGGTGGATACTTTTGAACAATATCATCAATCCATCATCGCAGTAGAAGAAGTTCCCAGGAAGCTGGTTTCAAGGTATGGAATCGTTGGTGGGGAACAAATGAGTGAAAAAATCATGCAGGTGGATAAAATGATTGAAAAACCTTCTGAAAAAGAAGCACCATCTAATCTGGCCATTGCCGGTCGCTATATCCTGACTCCCGAAATTTTTTCAGCCCTTGAAAAAACCAGGCGGGGAAAAGGCAATGAAATCCAGCTAACCGACGCCCTTCGTATCCTTTTGAAACAGGAAAACATCATTGCCCAGACCATTGAAGGAAAAAGATATGATATTGGAAATAAGCTCGACTTCATTAAAACAACCATCGAGTTTGCTTTGAAAAGGGAGGAATATGCAGCCCCTCTGCTTCAGTATATGGAAGAATTATTGAACCATTCGAAAAATAAATAAAAGCCCTTTAGCCTGCTACCATGAATAAGAAATTTGGTACCGCTCCTGTATTTTTTACGGCCATTTCCACTATTCCTGGCGCTATCCTTTTTTTAAGATTCGGATATGCTGTCGGAACATTAGGCTTTTGGGGAGTTATCCTGATTATATTTTTTTGATTCTTTTCGTAAACGCTCATAACAAAAAAGTGATTGAGTAGCTGTTCAAATCACAGGTTCACTTCCAGGGTTCTTTTCAGGTCATTGCTAAGCATGGCTACCTCAATCATTTTAATGACATTCATGGCTTCTTCTGGCTTGACCGATAATTCAGCACCACGGAGAATGGCGTCTGCGAGGTTTTTGTAATATAATTGATAACTGCCGGGTATGGATTCTATCTTCCCAACAAGATGCAAACCATTGATGGCTGTGTCTAATGTGCCCCACTGGGCTTCTGTTTCTGCACCCCAATTCGGATCATCAGGCATGAAGCCCTCATTCAAAAATTTTTCTTGCGGGTCAAACCCGTCTTTAACAAATGAACCTTCCGTGCCATGCAGGATAAACCTGTGATTAGGTTTTCTGATGAGCATTCCGGCTTTCAGGATAACCCTCAGGCGATCATAAAGAAAAATTAACTCAAAATAGTCATCAGCCTCTCCTCCTTTACGCTGAATGACAATATCTGCTGTTACGGAATGGGGTGGACCAAACAATATCAACGCCTGGTCTATCAGATGTGGAGATAAATCATACAATATTCCGCTTCCTTCCACTTTCTGTTCTTTCCATGAATTCGGTCTTAAATAATTTCTGAAGCGGTCAAAGTGCGATTCATATTCTACAAGCCTTCCAAGATATCCACCTTCTATAATTTTTTTAACGGTTAGAAAATCACTGTCCCACCTGCGATTTTGGTAAACGCTGATAATACGGTTTTTGGTTTTGGCTAAATCAATAAGTTCCTGGGCATGGTTAGACTGGGTGGTAAAGGGTTTTTCCACCACCACATGTTTACCTGACTCCAAAGCTTTTTTCGCATATTCATAATGCGTATCATTCGGGGTGGTTATGATTACCAGGTCAATGTCTTTATCCTGAAAAATGGCCTCAGGATCTTTTTCCACTTCATCAACGGGGTAATCTAGTGATGACTTGTCGGCACTTCGATGAACTATCTTTTTTAAACGGAACTCCGGGAGTGTTTGAATGAATGGAATGTGAAATATTCCGGCACCTTTTCCATATCCTATGATTCCTGCCTGAATTTGTTGCATACTAAATAAATTTGAATTCGGACAATATACCTTTTTTAAATTTAGGTTCAATGATTATTTCAAAATAGTTTCAAAGATAAGCATTCAGGGATAAATATTGTCAGATAAAACCAAAAAATCGAACGGGGTTTAATTTTTTAATCGGATTACTGAGTTCGACGGCTAACTGCTTCCAAAGTTCCTCAAATTATACCGGAAACTCAACATGAAATATCGCTGCAGCACATTGGTTCTGGTATCTTCAATATAGGCATCGGTGACGTCTCTCGACACACTTTTGTTTTGGTTTAGAACATCATATACTGAAAGTTTTATTTCTGCCTGCTGGTTCTGAAACAGTTTTTTACCCAGACTTAGGTTCCATAAATAATAGGATTCGTCATATCCTTTGGAAAGTCCGGAATAATACTGGTGACTAAACCGGGTATTAAAAACCATCCCTTTTCAGAATATTAAATTCAGGTTGGCACCGGTTTTTTGATATATGTATTCATCATTTAATTCCTGATACAAGGTATTGTTGGCAATATTATAGCTGGTATTGGATGATACGGAAAAGTCAACTTTTTCACTGATGTTGCTGGATAAAACCAGTCCCGCGCCAAAACGATTGTCATTGGAATAATTGGTATTATTATTAATCATACCGGGTCTGTGAGAATAATTATAGCTCAGGTTGATATTCAGGTTGCTTTTAATCAGACTGATTGGAAAACCATATGTAGTGAAAACCGTTGCATTCCAGTAATTATCAAGGTTTACCGGCACTGTTAATTGACTGCCTTGCTGAAGGGTTACGGAATTGTTCAACACAGAATCCCTGAATGCATAAATGGTATGGTTGGTGATATAATTATCGGCCAGGGTTATTCTTCCCATAATGAAGAAAATTCTTGCTTTTGAAATATCCGATGATGAATATCTCATAAAAAGGTTATGCCGGTAACTTTCTTTTAAATCCGGATTGCCCGTGGTTAGCTTTAGCGGATTGCTGTTGTCAATGGTGTTTTGTAATTGTCCGATACCCGGTGATTGAGTTTGTGACACGCCCGGCATTTTCTTTAGCAGATCTTCCGTATCGGCGTCCGGGTTGACTTTGAAAGCTTCTGCATTATATTCCATGGTATCTCCCCTGACTTTTGCCAAAGGGGATCTTCCCACCACCTTCACCTCATCGATGGCTTCAGGGTTTTCTATTAACCCGATAGTACCAAGATTCAAGTCAGCCCCGAATTGTATCAGTTCCTTTTCATAGGGTTTATATCCCAGGTAACGGATCACCAGGGTAT
>CAYFUP010000119.1:0-9878 GCA_964346235.1 uncultured Bacteroidales bacterium
CCTTTAATCCGGTTGTGCACATCCACCAGGTATAGCCTGACCCCTTTCTCACCGCGCAATTCAGTATCATAAGCTTTTTCTATGCCACTTATGCCTATATAATCCCCCATCTCAAAATAAAAATCCTTTTCGATGGTCCTTTTGTCCACCTCACCAACATAACCAAGGATATGAGCAGCTATGGTATCTGTATAATACCTTATCGGTCTGGGCTGTACAAAAAAACTTGGAAAGCTGTACATTTTTTCCTGCAAAATCGCATAGGTTTTGGAGGATATTTGCTTTAGAAAAACCGATGGTTTATAGGATGAATAAGCTTTCGCTTTATTGATTCTCTCTTTTACCTGTTCTCTGCTAATATCCAGTATATTACAGAAATCTGCGGTATCAAATGGCTGGCTGTTTCTGGGATTAAACATGATATCATAGGCCGCTTCATTTGAAACCAGGAGCTTCCCGTTCCGGTCAAATATCAACCCCCTGGCAGGATACTGCATTTCCTGACGGATTACATTATTCTCCGCTGATAATTTATATTGATTATCCACTACCTGAATCAGGAATAGCCTTACCAAAAAAATGATAATCGTCAGCAAAATCAACCCTGAAATTATGTACTTCCTTAAATAAAACTGATCCATCTATTTCTTATAGATAAAATACTGACTTAACACAATTAAAACAATGGTAAATATTGAACTTAACAAGGCCCTGCTTAATGTTTGAAAGAAATCCTGAAAAGTAAACACTTCTATATAAAACAGAAAAATATGGTGAAATATTACCATGATGGTGCAATATTTTATAAACCAGCTAAAACCATAATAATGAAGCCGGGGCAGGGTGCCTACTTCATATTCGTCCCTTGGAGCTATGAGGTTCAATACATACGGCCGAAGAAAGGCGGCAAAAACCGAAGCGGATGCATGAATGCCGTATGTCTGGGAAAAAGCATCGATAGATATTCCAAGTAAAAAACCGGAAACCAGTTGCACCCACTTAGGTGTTTCAAATGGCAGCAACATGATAAAAATGATGTAAAAATAGGGGTTAATAAAACGGCTGAACTGAATGTTATTAAGGATAATAACCTGGAAAAGCACTATCAGAATAAACCTCAATATGTTTCTTGAAATAAACCTTATCATGTTAATTTTTCTTTTCCAGTGTTTTTCTTTCTTGCTTCAAGGTATTCCTTACGATATAAACATAGCTGATATTTCTCATATTGTTGGCCAGTCTGACCCTTATTTCATAAAAGTTGCCACCCTTTAATTCATAATCCGAAATATAACCAATGGTAATGTTTTCCGGAAAGATGGCACTGTAACCGCTGGTCACAATGGTATCGCCCTGTTCAATACTGAGGTGATAGGGAATATCATTGAGCATAACATAATTTACATCTTCCGCTTCCCATACCAGGGATCCGATGCTGTTGCTCTTTTTGATCTTGGCACTGATTCTCAGTTGCGGATTTAAAATGGAAATGGCTGTTGAAAAATTTTCAGAAACATGATTAACAACACCTACCAGTCCGTTGGACGAGATAACCCCCATATCCGGATATATCCCATGTTTTTCTCCTTTATCCAGGGTTAAGTAATTATATGTTTTATTATATGAATTGTTCACCACTTTGGTGGGAATATACCGATATTGATTGATTCTGGCGGTATCCGGCTGAACCATGCTTATACTTTGCTTATATGCGGAAAGTTCAGCACGCAACCTGGCATTTTCCAGGGCCAGTTGTCTGTTGCTTTCTTTCAGGTTAAAATATTCAGATATAATATTTAATTCCTTATTGATAAAGCCGGACATGTTCTGAAAGAAATTATAATATTTGGCACTTTGATACGGATTGTATGTTATCACCAGGGAAACCGATAAAAGTTCAAACAGTATAAATAAGATAAAGAAATGGTAACGGATAATATATCTTAAAAGGTTCCTCATGCATGCCTTGCTCTCTTTTGTTACCTCATAAGGAATGAGAATTTATCGGAATTTTTCAGGGCGATTCCTGTTCCTCTTGCGACTGCATGGAGCGGGTCTTCTGCAAGATGAAACGGAATGCTGATTTTATCTGTAAACCGCTTGGCCACTCCCCGCAACAGGGCACCTCCTCCGGCAATGTATATCCCTTTGTTCACAATATCGGCATATAATTCCGGCGGGGTTTGCTCAAGGACGCCAAGAATGGCCGTTTCGATTTTGGAAATGGACTTATCCAGACAATGGGAAACTTCCTGGTAAGATACAGGCACTTCGATGGGCATGGCTGTCATCAGATTCGGGCCCCGGGCAATAAAATCGGTGGGCGGGTCATCAATATCCGGCAAAGAAGAGCCGACTGCAATTTTTATTTCTTCAGCGGTCCGTTCCCCCACCTTGATGTTATGCTGATGCCTCATATATGCCTGAATATCAGCAGTAAATCCGTCTCCTGCAATCCGGATGGATTTATTGCAGACAATACCGCCCAGGGCAATCACAGCTATTTCAGTCGTTCCACCCCCAATATCCACAATCATGTTGCCTTCCGGGGCTTCCACATCAAGTCCTATTCCAAGGGCAGCAGCCATGGGTTCATAAATCAGGTAAACGTCCCTTCCACCTGCATGCTCTGAAGAATCCCTCACCGCTCGTACTTCAACTTCCGTACTACCGGAAGGAATGCACACCACCATCTTGAGTGATGGCGCAAAAAGCCGGTTTTTCGGGTTGATCATCTTGATCATTTCCCTTATCATCTGCTCAGCAGCGTTAAAATCTGCTATTACGCCATCCCGTAAAGGCCGTATAGTCTTAATATTTTGATGGGTTTTGCCATGCATCTGCCTGGCTTTTTCCCCAATGGCCCTGACTTTTCCGGTATCATTGTCTATGGCTACTATGGAAGGTTCGTCAACTACTATTTTATCGTTTTGAATGATAATGGTATTGGCTGTCCCTAAATCGATGGCCAACTCCTGCGTAAGAAAAGAAAACAATCCCATTTCTGATGTATTATTCGGTTTAATTTAATGTTTGAAATGCCGTATTCCTGTAAATACCATTGACATGTTATGTTGGTCGCAGTATTCTATTGAATCATTATCCCTTTTTGAACCACCGGGTTGAACTACTGCTGTAATGCCAGCATTACCGGCAATCTCAACAGAATCAGCAAAAGGAAAAAAAGCATCGGATGCCATCACCGCTCCGGATAAATCAAATCCGAAACCCTTCGCTTTTTCAATGGCCTGCTTCAATGCATCCACCCTTGAAGTCTGACCTACCCCGCTGGCACAAAGTTGTTTATTTTTAGCCAGCACAATCGTATTGGATTTGGTATGCTTTACAATCTTATTGGCAAATTCCAAATCTGTATATTCCTGTTCAGTCGGTTTCTTTTGGGTCACAGGTTTCATGGCTTCTTTACCTTCCATGGAGCTGTCCTTATCCTGGTATAACACCCCGTTTAAAACGGTGCGATATTGATAGGAAGGAAACTGAAATAACTTTTGCACCAAAATGATCCTGCTTTTTTTCTGCATCAGCACGTCAAGTGCATCCGGATGATAAGAAGGCGCAATGATGACTTCATAAAATAATTTGTCTATTTCTATGGCAGTCTCTTTATCCAGCTGACGGTTCGTAATGAGAATTCCACCAAATGCTGAAACCGGATCACCAGCCAGTGCATCTTTCCAGGCTTCTGTAAGATTTTCCCTGGAGGCAATTCCACAGGCATTATTATGCTTTAACACGGCAAATGTTGTTTCATCATATTCTGTCATCAGGGCAACGGCAGCATCAATATCCAGCAAGTTGTTATACGATATTTCTTTTCCATGTAACTTATCAAACACCGCTTCAAAGTCACCAAAAAAGAATCCTTCCTGATGCGGATTTTCACCATAACGCAATTTATCTCCCCTTAACACACTTTCCTTGAATACGGGTAAATCCAGCGTTGTATTAAAATATTTAAAAATCTGGGCATCATAATGGGAAGAGATATTAAAAGCTTCCCCGGCAAACTTTTTTCTGTCGTTTAAATCACTATGCCCCTGTTTCTCTTCCAGCAATTCTTCCAGTGCTTTGTATTGTCCCTGTTGTGAAATGATAAGTACATCCTTGTAATTCTTTGCGGAAGCCCTGATCAGTGCAATTCCACCAATATCAATTTTTTCAATCACTTCCGCCTCCCCGGCTCCTGAAGCCACCGTCGATTCAAACGGATAAAGATCCACAATGACCAGATCTATTTCAGGAATATCATAAGATTTTAAAGCTTCCTGGTCATTTTCATCATCCCGCCTGGACAGAATTCCCCCGAAAACTTTCGGATGCAGTGTTTTTACCCGTCCACCGAGAATTGAAGGGTAAGAAGTCAGCGACTCAACGGACTGAACAGGAATATTTAAGTCTTCAATAAATTTTTTCGTACCCCCGGTTGATAGGATGTTGATGTTAAGCGAATGAAGTTTATTTACAATGGAAGTTAAGTTCTCTTTATGAAAAACGGATATTAATGCCGTGTTAATCTTTTTTGCCTCAGTCATTATTATTATATTGAATTTAAATGTACAAAAATATCATAAAATGATATTATTAAAAATATTTCAATAAAAACTAATAATAAACCTGAAGGCAAATATTTATTTGAAATGGAAGATGGTTTTGAAAGGCATTCTGCAAAATTCCTGATGAGAACAAAAAGGATATGGCTTATTGCTTATTTCCTTCGTTAATTTCACCCTTCACGCTTTCTTCCTGATCTTCTTCGCTACTATCCTTATCGGCTTTGGTGGCTTTTTTAAACTCTGTGAGTCCCTGTCCCAAACCTTTCATTAATTCAGGTATTTTTCTTCCACCGAACAGCAATATCAACACAATCACTATCAACACAATTTGCCATGGGCCAATCATTCCGGCTACAATATATAATCCCATATCTGCTCCTATTAATTTATTTAAAATACAAATTTACAAATATTTTTAGATGCATTTAAAACATTCTGAAAAAAACAGCTTCATCGCCATGAAAAACAATCGGTACTGTTACTATCAAACTTACTATAATGAATTATTTTAACTCAAAATAATTTTCTGATGTCATTTCCTATAACAAATACCATCAATGACAACAACAAAATCATGCCAACAATTTGCGCAAACTCCATAAATTTCTCAGAAGGTTTACGACGGGTTACCATCTCATAAAGCAAAAATACCACATGTCCCCCGTCCAATGCGGGAATAGGCAATAAATTCATGATGGCCAGGATCATGGATATAAGTCCCGTTAAATCCCAAAACCTCCTCCAGTTCCATTGTCCCCCAAATATCCCGGCAATACCGATGGGCCCGACCAGGGATTTTTGGGCGGATATTTCCCCGGTTACAATCTTGCTGAGGGCTTTCACCTGAACATATACGGTGGTAAATGCCCTTTTGGTTCCTTCCCCAACAGACTGAGCCAGCGTGAATTGCTTATAATCCACATGAATATTCGGACGATACATGATACCCATCAGCGAGTCTCCGGCCATATCCACCTGAATATTGCTGATGGTATAGTCTGTTGCATTCTCATTATTAACCGGTCGCCTTACCTTTACATCGAGTACCTGTCCACGATGATTTTTAATAATGTCGCTCAGTTCATTATAAAAAACCGTATTGCCATTCAGGGCCACTATGATATCATTGTTTTGTAGTCCGGCGCTGGCAGCAGGACTGTTTTCTTTTACATCCACAATTTTTGTATATCCCCTGGGTTGGATAAAACTATTCTGGGCACCTTGCTCTGACAATTTTTCAATAATACCACTTTTGATGGGAATTTCCATGATTTTATCATTTCGCCTGACGGTATAATAGCTGTTTTTATCCAGCAGAAAATCCAGGGCTACCAAATCATCAAAAGCATTATATTCTTTTCCGTTTATATTCAATATTTTATCACCCGACTGCAATCCAATCTCCCTTCCAAGTTCATAAGCCACGATGCCATGTTTGTTTACTTCTTCTTTTGGAATAAACGGATCTCCATGAATATACACCAGGGTAATAAAGATTAATATCCCGGCTATGACGTTAAACAGCACTCCTCCTAACATGATAAGTAACCTTTGCCATGCAGGCTTTGCCCTGAACTCCCATGGTTGAGCCGGTTTTTTGAGTTGCTCTCTGTCCATGGATTCATCAATCATGCCAGATATTTTCACATACCCTCCGAGGGGTAACCATCCTATGCCATATTCGGTATCCCCTTTCTTGTATTTAAAAAGGGAGAACCAGGGATTAAAAAACAAATAGAACTTTTCCACTTTGGTATTGAACAACCTGGCAAAAGCAAAGTGTCCGAATTCATGTAAAATGACAAGTATTGACAAACTCAATATTAATTGTCCGATCTTAATAAGTACTTCCATTCAGTATTTTTTAATTAATTAACCAATTAAACTTTTGGCCATTTTTCGGGCCTCATCGTTTGTTTTATATAAATCTTCCAAATCAGGTTTTGCGATAAAAAAAGATTTCTCCATTACTTTTTCCACCAATTTGGGCATATCCATAAAACCCATTTCATCATTTAAAAATGCGGCTACTGCAATTTCATTGGCAGCATTTAATATACAGGGCATATTGCCCCCTTTTTCCATTGCTGTGTAAGCAAGCCTTAGGTTTGGAAATTTATCCCTGTCCGGCAATTGAAAATGCAACTCAGGAAAATCTGCAAAATTAAATCTTTTAAAAGTATTTTTATACCTTTCAGGATAAGAAAGTGCATATTGAATGGGCAAACGCATGTCAGGCAGTCCCATTTGCGCCTTCATGGAGCCATCCTGAAACTGTACCAAAGAATGAATGATGGATTGAGGATGAATTATGATTTCGATTTGATCAGGATTCAGGTTAAATAGCCATTTGGCTTCGATGGCTTCCAGTCCTTTATTCATGAGCGTAGCCGAATCAATGGTTATCTTGTTTCCCATGCACCAGTTTGGATGCTGCAATGCCTCCGCCCTTGTTACATCCTGAAGATAAGCAGCATCTTTATCCCTGAAAGGCCCCCCGGAAGCAGTTAAAATAATCTTTTCCACACTGTTGAGATTTTCTCCTGCTAAACATTGATAAATGGCAGAATGTTCAGAATCCACAGGAATTATCGGAACGTTCTTCGAGCGGGCAAGGGCGGTAATATATTCACCTCCGACGACCAGGGTTTCTTTGTTGGCCAGGGCTATTTTTTTACCTGCCTCAATGGCCTTGATGGTGGGCAATAATCCCACTGCCCCCACCAATGCGGTGATGACAAAATCAATGTTTTCCATGGCAACAATTTGCTGAATCGCATCTAATCCCGCATATACTTTAATTGGAGATGACTGAAGGGCTTCGGAAACCGGCTGGTATTTGCTTTCATTGGCAATCACCACGGCATTGGGCTGGTACCTGACAGCCTGCTTTATCAAAAGCTTGTCATTGTGATGGGCTGTAAGCACTTCCACTTCAAACTTATCCGGATTATTATCAACAACCTCAAGGGCTTGTTTACCTATAGATCCCGTAGAACCAAGAATGGCTAATCTTTTTTTCATGAAACAACAGGGGTTTACAGCTATTTAAATGTAATATACTCTTCAGGATTTAAAGGCTTGCCATTGTGCCAAAGTTCGAAATGCAAATGGGGACCGGTGGTTAATTCTCCTGAATTGCCAACGATTGCAATGGCTTCCCCGGCTTTTGTATAATTGCCTGCTTTTTTCAGCAATTCGGAATTGTGCTTATAGACTGAGATCAGGTTATGTTGATGTTGAATTTGTATGATATAACCAGTTTCCACCGTCCAGGTAGCCAAAATAACGGTGCCCTCGAGGACGGAAGATACCACTTCATCCGGTGGAGCAACAATGTCAGTGCCAAAGTGGTTTCCACCATAATTGTATGAATTGGTCACAATCCCTTTTAAAGGCGGAAAAAAGTGAATGTCAGTAAAATCCGGTTTACTCCTTATTTCAGGCTCGCTCAGCAACAGGCTGTATTGCTCCTGATCTTCGATTTGCTGTCTGAGCAATGAATCATGAACAGACTGCTCAATCTGTATATCCTGGTAATCTTTGCCGGTATCTTTATCGCCCACATAATTATCCGGGTTTTCTCCGTGAATGATTTTTTTCAGATTGACCAGGTATTGATCCCGCAAATAAATTTCATGCTCCAGGGAATCAAGCATGATGGCATTTCTTACAATGTTTTTTCGTACATGTCCATCAGGATATCCTGGTATCAACTCTTTGGCAGGCGTGTAGGCAATTAAGCTAAAAAGGATGGTACCCATTAAGAGAATCATGATTGAAAGGAAGGCAATGATGTTAAACCTGTTGAGACTAAAACCCCATACTTCCTGATAATCATCTTCATGAAGAACAACAAGCCTGTATTTTTGCTTTAACCTGTTCAAGAACCTTGACGCTTTGGTAGTACTCATAATTAGTCTATCACTTTTACAGGTTTATCATTGCTTTGCCATAATCCGTGTTTGGTACAGACAGACATGGCAGAGAGGTTCATACTAATGGAAGGAATAATATAAAAATCAACTTCAACATGATTGAGTGCATTCCCCAGTACACCTGGAGTAAAATGGGTTTCAGCCAGCAGCGTTTCCCGGTTCCATAACTGGACGTATTTAATAAAATGATCCGGTTCATCAGGATGGGTATAGGCTTCCCCGATTTTCACCTTGACCTTGAATTTTTCCCCCCTTCGACAAGTTTCTTCGCAAAGCACCTGTGGTGTGTGCCGGTCAAAATAGTCCTTCCTGGATTCCTTTTCTTCTTTTGATATATCAACTGGTTTAAATACCCTTGGCATAATATTTGATTTTGTGTTGTCGCTTTGCAAGTTTCAACAAAATTAGAATATTTTTTTTGATCTCACTAAAATACATTAGATTTGCAAACTGAAAAGCAACATAAAAAAAGAAGCATACAGAAAGTAATAGAATGTAAAAAATACATTGCGGGGTGGAGCAGTTGGTAGCTCGTTGGGCTCATAACCCAAAGGTCACAGGTTCAAGTCCTGTCCCCGCTACTAAAAGCCCCGAAAACCGGGGCTTTTTTTAGGTGGGCAAATATTGATCGTTATTCGAATGACTCTTTGTTTTCCGAAAAATCAATTCCCCCTTTTTCTTCCGTATCCCCTGTTGCCGGCCCAAAAAGGCTTCAGGTTTTCATCCCGGAGGGCATAAGTGTTGTTATTGACAGTGATCTCTTTGGCAATATATTGATTATCAGGTAATTTTTTAGTTCGAAAAACTTTAAGGGATACATTCATTCCGGCGTCTATGTTTTTTACAATATCACCGAGTTTTGCGGTTGGACCAAGATGGATATTGAGCAACTGCCCATCCCCGGAACCAGGCTTAATTAATATATGCGTTCCGTTGTCATATCTTCCGGTGGTTTGAGGACATGTTTCATGAAGGACTTCCTGTACAGTCCCCTCAATGTTTTCCGTCACTGAAACTACATTCCTTCCTGCAATTCCAGTCCCATCTCCTGTGCCCTTTTGAGCGATTCCGCTCAATGAAAAGCCGATTAGCAGGATGCTGATAAATAAGGGTCTTTTTTTTCTCATCATGGCAATAAATTTTTTAATTTCACATCATTGGTTCAAACCGAGAATTTGTTGAACGGTTTTTTTAGTTTTGACAAAACTTGGGTCAGTTTTATTACAATAATCATTCGCAGAATGGTTCAGGAATGCTTTTAGCCATGACTTGGTTCATCAAAGATTGAAACCTACAATTAATAAGCCGATACCGATTTATAAAATGGAAATGATTTCACGCCTTTTTTTGGAATAGATTTTGTCTT
>CAYFUP010000120.1:0-9865 GCA_964346235.1 uncultured Bacteroidales bacterium
GAAAATACCTTTAGGTTGGTAAGGTTTTTGATTTTAAAACATTGATATATACTATTATCAACCAAAAAATAAAGGAAATGGAAAACAGAAAAATAAACATCGAAGATCTGAAACGATCCCTTCAAGAACAATTTAAAAGCATTGAAGACTTTGATGAAAAACATCTTGAAGAAATTAAAAATAAACTGAATGACCACTTTAATAATCAGGACAGGGTCCACATTGATAATGTGGGGGATTTTGAAATAAAAGACCGGGAAGGGAATGAAACGCTTGTTTTTTCGTCCATTTCCAAAAATGCCCATGCCAGTAATTTACGCGGAAGGTCCCTGCATGAAGTATGGCGTCAAAGAAGGGGCAGGGAAAAGAAAGAAACTGCTTCAAAACTATCTAAATGGGCTTTTTATTTGATCATATTGGTTATCCTGATGGTGATCATTATTATTTTTGACCTGATTTAGTATTGACTATTGTGGAATAAATGTGTAAATAATTTCTCCTTTTTGTTCTGGATCAGCCTCAGTGTCCACATTAAACCTTGAATTGTTGGCAGCCTCCAGGGCTGCTTCGACAAGGCAAGAAGTCATGCTTTTGCTTTTCTGTTTGTTAATAATTGCACGAAACACCCTTCCATCCTGGCGGACATAGATATCAACCACTATTTTTCCACCCCCTTCACATTTATAAACAGGGACCGGCATGTATGTGTCATTTCGGTTTTCAAGCTTATAGCTAATGGTGGTGGGCCCTTCAACAATGACTTTTTTTTCTTCCGCCATATCATTGTTATCTGTTTCCTGAATCTGCATTTCTTGCGGAACATCAATTTCTTCTGTTTTCGATCCTTCTATCTGTTTTTTGTCTTGCAGGTATTTTTCATATTCCTCCCCCAAAGCCTCCTTGATGATCTCTTCCTTTGACTTATTTGATTGGGATGCCTGACTTTCGGATACGTCCTGATACAATTTTTTTTCTGCTTCCATCAGTTCATAAATCCTGCGGGCATGCCTGGTATTTTTTAATTCATCAGGCATTTCTTCGTTCATATTTCTGGCTATATTCGAATAATCCTCCATATTACTTTCATCTTCAGTTATTTCAGATTCATCAACTTGCGGTTCTTCCATTTCAATAATGATCTGATTCATTTTCTTATGAGGATTGTCTTTGTCCGTGATCTTCAATATAAAAAACAAATTCAGCAATATAAGATGAAAGATAAGCGTACCCAATATGCCGATGATATATTTTTGGGTTTTTAACATATATCCCTGGTAATTTAGAAATTATATAACTCCATGAATGCAAAAATATTTTATAATATTCTAATAAACGGAATATCCAGGAATTAATTTAAACAATGATACAGCGAGATATTAATAAAAGCTTTTTTCATGAACAATAAAAGGTTAAATTTGTATTTCTCATATTAAATAATAATTATTATTAATTAAAAATGAATATAGTTGACAATATTCGTAATGAACTTTATAGCAGAGGATTAAAACTCACCATGCAAAGAATTGTTATTTATGAAGTTCTTTTAAAGCATACCCACCATCCTACCGCAGATGATATCATTGAGGAGGTGAGTAAAAAACATCCCAACATATCTCAGGGAACCATCTATAAAACACTGGAACTATTTGTGAACGTGGGATTAATTAGAAAAATAAAATCCGAGGATGATGTGATGAGGTATGACCCGAATCCTGAAAAGCACCATCATATTTATATCGATAAATCGGATGAAATCATCGATTATTTTGATGAAGAACTGGATGACATGTTAAGGGAATATTTCAAGAGAAAAAAGATTCCCAATATTGCCATCAAAGATTTAAGTCTTCAAATAAACGGGGAATATGCTGGATATAACAAATAAGTATCATAATCATTTAATTATTAACCAAAAAAAAAATAGTAATATGGAAACACAGGTAAATTCTTTTCCGCTGATTGGTGACAAATTTCCTGAAATGACTGTGCAAACCACTCATGGAATAAAAAAACTTCCGGAGGGATACAGCGGCAAGTGGTTGGTATTATTCAGTCACCCTGCCGATTTTACACCGGTCTGTACCACTGAATTTGTAGCTTTTGCCAAAAGAAAAGATAAATTTGATGAATTGAACGCCGAACTTCTTGGCTTGTCCATTGACCAGATTTTCTCTCACATAAAATGGGATGAATGGATAAAAGACAACATCGATGTTGAAATACCTTTTCCCATCATTGCTGATATGTCAGGCAGCATAGGAGCAAAATTGGGCATGGTCCACCCTGGAAAAGGTTCACAAACAGTAAGGGCAGTATTCCTGGTTGATCCGCAAGGAATTATACGTTTAATACTATATTATCCCCAGGAAATCGGAAGAAACATGGAAGAAATTTTGCGGGCGTTAAAAGCTTTGCAAGTTTCTGATGAAAACAAAGTGGCCATTCCAGCTAATTGGCCTGATAATGAGTTAATTGGAGACCGGGTTATCATACCACCTCCAACCGATGTGGAATCCGCTAAAAAACGCAAAGAACAGTATGAATGTTATGATTGGTGGTTCTGTCATAAAAAACTGGAGGAGTAAGGAAAGCATGTAGTTTGCACTTTTTTAATGTATGACAGAAAACGTCAATAACTGCGTTATGCTCACTTTAAGGGCCATTCATTAAACCGGATGGCCCTTGTTTATAAGTGCTTCGCTAATAATCCTCCAGATTATCATTGTTATTTCCAATGCTTTGCTCATGCTCCCATGTTTCATCAACAATATCCCCTGTTTTTTCATGACCATAACCTGATTCCTCGATGACTTCAGGTTCGGAAAAATCGTCCATCAAGGCATCGACATTTACATCCACTTTGACGAGGTAACTGGCATCCGCTGTATCAACTGTAATGGCATAAAAAAAGTCGTTGTTCTTTTTAACCACTTTAAAAACATGGTTTTCAAATCCATCCGGATATTTTTTTTCAATAGCTTGCAATACCTCTTTGCTCAAGCTATTATAGTGAATAATGACCTTCCTCTTATCCATTGAACTGCATAAATTATTCAATTTACTTATGCGCTTTGATTATTAAAAGTTATAACTATCCGACCAAAGTCTTTTATAATTTGTACGAATATATAATGAAACTGAATTCATAAAAAAAAACTTCTCTTGTTTCTGAATTTTTTTATTAACAATTTTTCCTAAACCATGTGCTTTATAGATATTTTATTAACTATTTGATAACTAATATATTAATATATATATCATGGCCACTCATCCGAATACTAAAATGCATATTGTTAAAAACTGAACCTTAAGATGAAGCTAATTCAAAGTAAACCATTATAAAATCTTAAAAAAGGCTTGACTATTACAAAAAAAATGGTTATTTTTAGCTCAATGATTCACCCAAACAAACTTATGGCCATGAAGACAAAAGCATTATTACTGGTTTTCTTATTAATCGGTGCAACCGGTTTTCAAATCCGCGCACAATTATCGGTCGACGAATTATTGGACAATACCGGAGAATATATTTCAACCGGCACAAATGAGGATATCGAACTTGCCCGTTCATATTTTAACGATGCAAATGAATTGATGGAAGAAATCAGGTTAGAAGAACCTAGAATAGAAAAGTTCTTTGAGAAAAAGAAAAAGAGAGGCGAAAGGAAGTCCGTGGGATTGAAAATTGCCAGGGTAGAAGCCACAAAGCTTTATCAACAGGGTTTTGAGCTCATCTATTATTTAATTTCAAATTCCATAACCACTCTCGATTATGAATTTGAAGAAGATAAAGCCATGGTAAACAGCCTGAGCGATGAAGCAACCGAGTTGGTCTCATCGGCAAAAAGTAAAATTACACCATATGAAGATCTGAGCAACAGGGAATACAAAAATGAGGTAGATTATTATTCTTTGGTATCTGAACTGAATTATGCCAATCAGTTATGGATGGATGCCATCAATAAACAAAAACAGGCTTTTGCTATTCACGAGGCACAGGAAGAAAAGAAAAAAAGAGAGGTGGCGGATATAAATGCATGGCAAACAGCCATTAGTGAAAATTCCCTTAGCACTTATAAAAATTATTTGTTTAATTTTCCACAGGGAAAACACAGGGAAGAAGCGGAAGAAAAAATCAAGGAGCTTGAAAAGCAACAGGAGCTTGAAGCACAAAGACTTAGAGAAGCTAAAGAAAGAAAAGCCGATTCCCTCAGTCAAGCTGAAAAACTTTTATACCGTATCCAGTTGATTGCCGTTAGCAAACCCCTGGATGATAATGCCCTGAAAGAAGTATATCTGGGAGATGAAAAAGTATTAGAAAGAAAAGAAAATGGTTTGTATAAATACACCATTGGTGAATTTGATTCATTTAAAACAGCAAAAGCCTACCGGGATAAACTAAACATAGAATCATTCATAGTAGCTTTTGATCGTGGCGAACGCATTCGTCTCGTAGATGCCATTGCTCAGGAAAAAAACTCCCCTTAACCGCGAATATTGTTGCAACAGGCTCTATCATAAATATTCATCCTGTATTTTTTTTAATTTTTTTTTGAAAATAGCCGCTATTCAATCTTAACTTCTATTTTTGCAGCACAAATATTTTATTATGCTAAAAGGATTTCAATTTTCTGGTGTACCGGATATTAAGTTCGGACCGGGCAAAATCTCAACCCTCCCTGAATCAATCTATCAATTCGGAAAAAAAGCTTTAATCGTATCAGGTGGAGGAAGCTTTCTGAATTCAAAGAAAGGAAAAAACATTATCAATATGCTGCGCTCAGAAGATTTGTCCATAACAATGGTGGCCATTGGGAACGAGCCTTCTCCGCAAGATATCGATCACATTGTAAAAGAATACCGGGAAGAAGAATTTGATGCAGTCATTAGCATAGGAGGGGGGAGTGTCATAGATAGCGGAAAAGCCATTTCTGCCATGATGACTGAAAAAGGGAATACCAGAGATTATTTAGAAGGAGTCGGTACCATGCAGCACCACGGCAGCAAAGTTCCATTTATCGCCATACCGACCACCTCCGGTACAGGCAGTGAAGCCACAAAAAATGCTGTCCTGTCCGAAATCGGAAAAAATGGTTACAAAAAATCCCTCAGGCACGATAATTTTGTCCCCAACCTGGCCATTGTCGACCCTGAACTTACCCTTTCCTGTCCCCCGGCCATCACAGCTTCAAGCGGCATGGATGCTTTTACACAACTGCTCGAATCCTATGTTTCTTACAAAGCCAGTATCATGACAGATTCTCTGGTTTTTGAAGGCCTCAAATACCTGAAGAATGGATTGTTGCCGGCCTGCTCGAATGCCTGGGATCTGGAAGCAAGGACTTCCATGGCATATGCTTCCATGGTATCAGGAATTGCATTGGCAAATGCAGGTTTAGGAATCGTGCATGGTTTTGCTTCTTCAATAGGTGGATATTTTAATATTCCTCATGGAGTGGTTTGCACTGCACTCATGGCAAATGCCGTTGAGATCACCGCAGAAAAACTTTATCTGTCAAATCCCGAACATGTTGCTTTAAGAAAATATGCAAATGTTGGAAAAATATTCTCCGATACCAGGGATAAAAATGATCAATATTATTTGCAATCCCTTATAAGCGTGCTTCACGACTACAGCAGTCAACTTAATGTCCAAAAATTAAGTGAATATGGCGTCAATCAAAAACACTTCAGCGCCATCATTTCTAAAACCAGTAATAAAATGAATCCCATCGTCCTTGAAAAAGATGATTTAGTAAGAATCCTGGAAAGAAGTCTATAATTAGTGGCTCTAAGAAAACATCAATAACTGCGTTATGCGCACCTTAAGCACCAGTAGTCATTTACGACCAGTAAACTCCTGGCGGTTAAGGCACGCATGCCTTGTTCTTGACGCCTTCTTAGAACCACTTTAAAATAATTTGTTGGTTTTCTTAGATCCACTAATTAACATTTTATTTTTTCTCATACCTGATGCTTTTTTCAGCATTTTCATGAATGTATGGGAGATAATAAACAAATATCTTGCTCATGGAGCGATATATGTTTTTCCGTGCATTTTCATTCATGGTTTCCAGGTATTCCATCAGTTCTTTCGTTTGATGCCGCATGGTCTGTTCATCAAATGGACAATCCTTTTTTTCTTTTGGAAATTTCATGATATCTGCATAATTCCTAAGTTGCTCTTCGGAGAGCATCAAAAGGGGCCTGATAATATCAAATTTGTTTTCAAACATATTTAATTTTGGAGGGATGGAACTTATGGATCCCTTATGAATCATATTCATCAATAAAGTTTCCACCGCATCATCCATATGATGGCCAAATGCCAGTTTATCATAATTCATTTCCTGAACTGCTTGAAACAAAGCTTTTCTGCGATGCCAGGAACATATAAAGCAGGGTGATTTCCTGGATTGGCTGTCCAAATCCACAGAAATGGTTTTAAATGTCAAAGGAACTTCGAGCTGCCTGCAATGGTTTTCTAGAAATTTTTTGTCAATGTGATACGGTATATTTTCCACATCTATATGTATGGCACCCAGGGTATATTTAATTTCCATGTGCTTTTTTCTTTTTGCAAGGGTATCAAGCAATATCATGGAATCCTTGCCGCCGGATAAAGCCACTAATATCTTATCACCATCCGAAATCAAATCATATTTAAAGATGGTTTTGGTAACAATCCTGCCAATATTATCTGCATATTTGCCCGGATGTTTTATATTGCCCATACAGCGCTTTCTTTTTATAACATTGCATCAAATAATATTTCTACCGGGTGATGCGCTTTTCTTTGCACGCCATCCTTGATCTGATGCCGGCAACTGGTGCCGGGAGCAGCAATGATGACCTCCGCATTTGATTTTCTGATTTCGGGAAACAACACCAATTCCCCTATCTTCATTGATAGTTCATAATGCTCTTTTTCATATCCGAAAGAGCCGGCCATTCCGCAGCAACCGGACGGGATTTCTTTGACTTCATAATTCATTGGAAGACTCAATATTTCATGGGTTGGCCGGGTAGAAGCAATGGCTTTTTGCTGACAATGACCATGCAATATGATTTGCTGCTTTTTTTGAGTAAATCTGGATGGCTGGATGACCCCGGCTTCGATTTCCTTATAAAGAAATTCTTCAATGGTATAAGTATTTTCAGCCAATGCATCGACAAAAGATTGATTGTCCCCTTCAGCCAAATCAGGATATTCATCCCTGAAACAATATATGGCAGAAGGCTCAATCCCAATAAGCGGTTTACCTTTGTTTACATGTTCTTTGTATAGTTGCATGTTTTTATTGGCAATTTTTTTTGCTTTTTTAAGTAATCCTTTAGAAAGATATGTTCTTCCGCTTTCTTCGTTCTTTAAAATATGAATTTTATACCCAAGGGCTGATAATAACCTGACTGTCTTTATCCCTATCTCCACATCATTGTAATTGGTGAATTCATCAATGAATAATATCACTTCCTTTCCACTGTCAACACTGGCATTCAATTGATTCAGATTCGATGTTAACCAGTGGGAAAAAGTATGCTTTTTGAGCGTTGGTATGGAGCGTTGACTTGCGAAGCCGAGACTTTTTTTTATGATCGTGGACAAGGATGGTTGGGTTACAAAAAAATTAAATAAGGAAGGGATGATGCTGCCGAATTTATTTATCAGACTGATATATGCTATCATCCTGGTTCTTAATGGTATCCCGTTGGCATCATAATAGTTTTGCAGAAATTCTGCTTTTAGCTTTGCCATGTCAACACTGGAAGGGCATTCTGATTTGCAGGCTTTACAAGAAAGACATAAATCCAATACATGATAAATCTCTTCATGATCAAACGGATTGGCTTTGGTGGAGTGGGTGAGAAATTCCCTTAAGATGTTGGCCCGGGCCCTGGTGGAATCTTTTTCATTTTTAGTGGCCTGGTAACTTGGACACATTGTACCCCCGATTAAGCTTGATTTCAAACAATCCCCCGAACCATTGCATTTTTCAGCAGCCCTTACAATTCCACCTGTGGAGGAAAAATCAAATACGGTGTCAATTAAACGGGGTTGCATTGCTACATCATACCGAAGGTTCTCTTTCATGGAAGGGGTGTCGGTAATTTTACCAGGATTAAATATGTTTTGGGGATCCCATGCGGCTTTGACTGATTTTAAAAGGCGGTAATTTTTTTCCCCCAACACAATGGAAATAAATTCACCCCTTAACCTTCCGTCACCATGTTCCCCGCTTAATGACCCCCTGTATTTTCTGACCAGGTAAGCCACATCCAGTCCTATCCGGTAGAATAAATCCACATCCGCTTTATTTTTTAAATTCAGGATGGGGCGAAGGTGTAACTCACCAGAGCCGATATGGGCATGATAAACACAACTTTTATCGTATTTTTTAAGGATTTGTTCAAAATCATTTAAATAAGCGGGCAACTCCTCGACTGCTACGGCAGTATCTTCTATTAATGAAACTGGCTTCGCATCTCCTTTCATATTGGATAAGAGACCCAATCCGGCTTTTCTGAGGTTCCAGACTTTCTGAATGTCTTCTCCGGATATTATGGGATAATGATACCCCATGCCTTGGGCATTCATATCCTTTATCATCTTTTGGGCAACCTGCTCAATTTCTTCTCTGGAATTTCTGGCAAATTCAATAATGAGGATGGCTGCTGGATCCCCTTCTATGAAAAAGCGGTTCTTGTTTTGTTCTATGTTGCCCTTTGTGAGTTCAAGGATATTGTTATCCATCATTTCCACGGCGCCAGGTTTATAATTCAGGGCAATGAGATTTGCCTTAAATGCATCTTCCCTGGCTTGAAAATGAGCACAGACCAATGCCTTTACAGGAGGAGGCAATGGAACAAGATTAAGCTTGATTTCTGTGCTAAAAGCCAGGGTACCCTCTGATCCAGCCAATATTTTACAAAAATTAAACGGCGATTCGCTTTCAGTGAAAGGCTGCGAATCCATTAACAAATCGAGCGCATATCCGGTATTTCTCCTTTTAATTTTCGGATTGGGATAGCCATCCCGGATGGCATTGCGGTTAGGTGCCTCAGAAAAAACATCCCTGATATGTTGGTATAACCTGTTCTCAAGACTGTTTCCACTGCATTTTTCTTCAAATTCTTCGCTGGTTAAATTTCCGAAAATGACTTCGGAACCATCGCTTAAGATCGCTTTGATTTCCAGCACATGATCCCGGGTACTTCCATAAAGGATGGAATGGGAACCACATGAGTTGTTTCCTGCCATGCCGCCAATCACACAACGATTGGAAGTGGAAGTCTCAGGCCCAAAGAAAAGTCCGTATGGCTGCAGGGCCATATTCAGTTCATCCAATACCACCCCTGGTTGCACTTTAACCCACCTTTCAGTGGTGTTGATTTCAATAATCTGATTCAGGTATTTGGACACATCCACGACAATGCCATGACCCACAACCTGGCCTGCTAAGGAAGTACCGGCCCCCCTGGCTATCAAAGGTACATTATGGATGGCTGCAAAACGAATGATCTTTTTAATATCATCCGTGTTTTTGGGCAACACAACAGCAGCAGGTGTTTCCCTGTAAGCTGAAGCATCTGTGGCATATTGTAATCTTGTAAATTTGTTCGTAAAGATTTCTCCATCAAAAACCGGTCTGAGTTCTTCCAGTTTCTTTCCTGCTGAATCCAACATGTTTTGTTCCTTATCCTTTTATAAACAGGGCATAAAAATATAAAAAAAGCAGTAAAACACCCTTTTTATTCAGGCATGTTATGCAATGAAACAATAATATGTTTTACAAAATAAAGTGAATAAAGATACCGGAAACTTTATACATTTGAAGATTGATTCTAAGCGGACTGCATTTACCTG
>CAYFUP010000121.1:0-9778 GCA_964346235.1 uncultured Bacteroidales bacterium
GTCCCGTATTATTCTTGATTCCCAACTGGTTATCGAGCAGTACCATCTCATTAAATAATCCAATATAATTATCCAGTATATATTGAATGGTATCTTTCTGTTTCGGGGTTAAATGGTTATTGTTTTGAATGTGCTTTCTTGTTTCGCTACCAATTTCATTGAGCATTTGGATATAAATATGCTCATTCCTGATGATATAGTCTTTCTCCCTTCTTCGCAGACTTAAGATTTTTGTTTGGTCAATTTCTTCCACTCTTTGCAGTTTATGAATATTATGGCGCATTTGACCCACAATTCCCCAGTCTTTGAAACCCCTTTTATGGATTAATTCAACAATTTCATAAAACAGATTAGAATACCGGTTGTATTCCAGCAGAATGCTGTCAATATCTGTATTTACCTTGAAATTGATTCCCAGATTATCATTGCTAAGTTCTTTCAATTGTTTCAGCACAGACGATTGTAATTCTTCATGATAATTCAAATAATCACTATTTCCTGTAATAAAATAGGTAGCGTTGGATGTTTCATATGAAAAATACTCCTTCTGAATCTGGAAATCCGTTAAAAGCGTGATGTACAATGAATCAAGTCGGCTAATAAAATCAAGGATGTTCTCCCGCTTCTTAAAATGATAAAAATTAAATGAAACAATTACGAATAAAATCAAACCTGCAAACAGCAAAAATTGGATAATCAAGCGAGATCTAAATGAAGTCATAGCCCTAGTTTTTTCCATTTATACTGTATAAGTATTACTTTCCTATTAATATAATCTTAAATTCAAATGAATAAAACATTAATTTTCTTTAAACAGTGATTCTAAGCCACATTTAAAGAGTTCAGAACTTTGTTTGACAATTTTGTATGTCCGATTGTTTTTTCTATTGTCACCAAATGGAAGTAAATTTATGCTGTTTCAGGGTACGGGATCATAGCCATGTCCACCCCATGGGTGACATCGCAGGATTCTTTTTAATCCCATATAGCTTCCTTTTAAGGGACCATATTTCTTAATGGCATCGATGGAATATTGAGAACAGGTAGGAGTATAGCGGCATGACCGGGGAAGGTATGGTGATATACCATATTTATAAAACTTAATCAGCCCGATTAGTATTTGATTCAGGCCTTCCTTGAGTATATGTATCAATTTCTTCATGCTGGCGGATTTTCATCATCAGTTTCTCCATCAAATGGTCAATGGCTCCGGGAATATCCTGTTGATGGATCGTATCACTTGTATATATAAACATGATTTTCAAAGAAATATTCTGTGATTTGCAAGTTTCCCACAGCTTATTTTTTCGATACCGGTACGACTCTTTTGCAAGTCTTCTGATTCTGTTACGCTGATGGGCTTTTTTCACTTTTCGCCTCGGAATGGCAAATGCTACTTGTACCGGAATTTCCTCATTCTTGTCACTTATGGCAAACAAGAGCTTAAACGGATAGCAAAAAAGGGAATTATTTTCAGTAAATAATTTTCCAAAGGTTTTTTTATCCTTGATTCTTTCATTCCGGGTTAGCTTATAATTACTCAACAAATTTGAAATTTCTTTGAACACTGCGTGCTCCCATTCAGTTAATCCATAAGATAAATGTCAGGCATTGCTTTTCTTCTTGGCATTGTTTGCGTTGCCATTTTGCTGGCGGTTGTTTTTATTAAATTCCCTGATATAATTATCCAATGCCATGGTCATTGAGGGCGCTTCAGGTTTGGGTGCTTTTACATCCACTTTGAGTCCGTACTTTTTCGCCGCCCTGGCCGTATTGGGACCGAATGAAGCAATTTTTATGTTTTCTTGTTTAAAATCCGGAAAATTATGAAAAAGAGATTTGATACCGGAGGGACTGTAGAATACCAACATATCGTAATTTACCCCATCCAGATCGGATAAATCGCAACTGATGGTGCGATAAATAATGGCTTTGGTATATTTGAATTTTTGTTTATCCAGCGTTTTTGGTATTTCTTCCTTATGGGAATCCGAAAGCGGCACAAGGAAATATTCATCCTTATGTTTTCTGATTAAATCCACCAATTCCTTGAAATTTCCAGTACTGTAAAATATTTTTCTTTTTCGGTAAGTAATATACTTTTGTAAATAATATGCCGTGTTTTCAGAAATACAAAAATATTTCATGGAGTCTGGCACGGTAATCCGCATCTCCTGGCATATTCTGAAATAATGATCCACGGCTGTACGACTGGTGAAAATTACTGCCGTATGACCTAAAATGTTAATTTTTGATTTCCGGAATTCACTAGCTTTAATCCCTTCCACCTGAATAAAAGGCCTAAAATCTATCTGCAAACTGTTCTTTTCAGCCAACTCGAAATATGGTGACTTCTCTGATTTAGGCTTTGGTTGCGATACTAAAACTCTTTTTATCTTCAAAGCTAAATGATTTAAATTTAAAATTCTCTGGATTAACAGTTTATAATAAAGAACGTATTGCATGTAAACCGACTAAAATCGGCAATGCTTCGAGGATGCAAAGATACAAAATCATATAAAAAATTGATATACGATTTCTAAAAATAATTTGTATCCCCCTTATGAAGCGGATAATGTAAAATGCAACAATGATGCCTATGGCAAAATAGATGATAAGATATAATTTTTCATACTGAACGAAATGCAACATAATGACCATTGGAAAAAGGTATATTCCCAGGTTTTTATTAAGCAGGAAAAAATGATGAATGTATTCCCTAAAAATGTTTTTGGACGAAAATATCAATCCGGTAAAATGACAGACCATGGCTTTTAGCTGATATAATAAGGCAATGGCAACAGACAAAACAACAAAATATAATAAATAATTATAATTCAGTGGTTTAATACTATAATATTGCATGATGAGTGTCAGAAATAATCCCAAAGTCATGACAAAAACCATATTCATTAAAAATGATAATTTCATTAAATTCGAATTATTGTCATAATGTAAACCAACCGAGAGGGAATAGCTATAAGGCCCCCGGAGCAAAAGACTGAAATACTTCCTAAATCTCAACCGGCTCCAAATGATAAGTAAAAAGATAACACCAATTATACCAGTTCCCCAATCCGGAGTCATGGCAGCATTTGCTTCTATTCCTTTTTCATCTTCCACAGATTCAATGTAAGCTTCATACTTATCCGTGGGACCAATGGCAGAATGGCCCTTAGGATATCTAAATACATTGTCAGGTTCCCACACATAGCAAAATGAATCTTTTACTGCTTTTTTAAAGTTTTGCAGAATATTTTGTCCTTTCAGGTCAGTTAATTCCTTTCGTCCGAATATATATTCTGGTTCTCCTTTTTTTAGTGAATAAGAAGTTTGATTTACCTCTAGCGCTTCTGGCTCCCGGTACCTTGTTGTGGTTTGCTGACTGCCAGTGTCCTGTCCTATATTCTTTTCAATATAAGGCATGGCATCACCGGGTTGATCTGTCTCCACCAGCGAATCGGTAGTTGGTTTTTCAATTTTCTCACCGGTATCAATGGTATCCGTTTCAGCTTCCTCATTGGTATCGATAATGTCCGTTTCAGCATTCTCTTCCACCGTTATCCGCTCGTTAAATTGATCGATGGTATCCGGAATCTGGTTTTCATCTTGCCCCATATACGAGGTATCCTGATGTGCTGGAGCAGGATTCCCATTTCCTGAAGGCTCAATGCTGTCCTGTCGCAATTGTAATGTATCCCCGACTTGTAAACTATTCATATTTTTATAATTGGCTGCAAAGATAATTCATTATAGAAATTCTTCCCCATAGCTTTTGCAAGGAATATCCATGAAAGATAAATCCCTTCTTCAAAAAAGTGACCAACAAAAAATAGCGTTAAATAGTGGCACTAAGAAAACTAACTAATTATGCTAAAGTGGTTCTAAAAAGGCTTCAAGAACAAGGCATGTAAGCCCTAATTACCAGGAGTTTACTGTTCATAAATAACTGGTGCTTAAAGTGAGCATACGCAGTTATTGACGTTTTCTTGGGATCACTAAATATGAAGGATACTTGCCGTTTGAAAGCTTGAATTTTGTTGCTGAATGAAAAATACAATAGAAAAATGGCCAATCAATAATGAATTTATCTCCTATTAAAATAATTAACAATGATGTCCGCTTTTTTCATTCCCACCAGTTCTGCAATCTGATGTATATCCGCATTTTTTAGGTTATCAATGGATTTGAAATGGTGCAATAATTTTTCATTGGTTTTTTCTCCAATTCCTTCAATTTTGCGTAATTCACTGTTTATAAAATTTTGTGATCGTTTATCCCTGTGAAAATTCAAACCAAACCTGTGCGCTTCATTTCTAAGGTGCTGAATCACTTTTAAGGTAACCGAATTTTTATCCAGGTAGAGGGGGATGGGATCATTCGGAAAATATAATTCTTCTAGCCTCTTTGCAATGCTTATGATGGCTATATCATTAATTTCCAGCATGTCAAGACTCTTTTTTGCAGCAGCTAACTGGCCTTTACCCCCATCAATAATGATGAGCTGGGGAAGCGCTTGATTCTCTTCCACCAAACGTTTATACCTTCTGAACACGACTTCTTTCATTGAGGCAAAATCATCAGGACCAGTGACTGACTTAATGTTATAATGCCGGTATTCCTTATTGGCAGGTCTCGCATTTCTGAACACCACACAGGACGCAACAGCGTTAGTTCCTTGTATATTTGATATATCAAAGCACTCGATGTGTTTTGGCAGCGAAGATAGTTTAATATCTTCTTTTATCTTCTCTAAAATTCCGATATTTAATTGCTTCCGGTTTTTTATTGCCTCCTGGTTTTTAAGTTTTTCTATCCGGTAATAGCTGGCATTTCTTTGTGACAATTCCAGTAACTTTTTTTTATCCCCCTTTTTGGGAACAATTATCTTTTTATAATTGAATTCATTGCCGATGGTAAAAGGAACTATTAATTCATCCGAATGTGTTTCTAATTTATTTTTTATGGCATTTATGGCAAAATTGAGCAGTTCATTCTCCTTTTCATCAAGTTTCTTTTGTATTTCCACCGTATGTGATTGAGTAATACCACCATTGGATATTTTTAAGTAATTCACAAAGGCATAATTCTTATCATTCTCTATCGAAAAGACATCCACATTATTGATATTCGGATTTACAATGGTGGATTTTGCCTGGTACTTCTCTAATACTTCAATTTTCTCTTTAATGAGCTGTGCCTCCTCAAACTTATAATTGGAGGAGTAATCATTCATCATTTTATAAAGGTATTGGATCACTGATGAAATATTGCCCTTAATGATATTTTTTATATGCAAAATGTTCTCTTCATATTCTTCTTCTGAATGCAGTCCAATGCATGGTGCTTTGCAATTCCCGATATGATATTCAAGGCATGGTTTAAAATGTCCTTTTTCTATATTTTCTCTGGATAATTTCAGATTGCATGTTCTTAATGGATAGAGCTTCCTGACAAGCCCTAATAAGGTTCTTACCATATTCATGGAAGTATAGGGACCATAATACTGGCTGCCATCTTTAACTAAGTTGCGGGTGGGAAAAACCCTTGGAAAAGGTTCATTCTTAATGCAAATCCACGGAAATGATTTATCATCTTTTAACTGCACATTATAACGGGGCTGATACTTTTTGATCAGGTTGTTTTCCAGCAAAAGGGCATCTGTTTCGCTCTCTACAATGACGTATTCAATTCTTGCAATGCTTCTGACCAAAATTTTCAGTTTATTGTTGCCGGCATTTTCCTTATGAAAATAGGAGGAAACCCTTTTCTTCAAATTTTTGGCTTTACCAATGTAAACCACTTCTTCCTTTCCATTATAGAACTGATATACTCCGGGTTTTTCCGGTAGGGTTTTAATCTTTTCATGTAAATCTTCAGGCATAAGGATGTGATTAATCTTTAATATGCAAGTTGATGGCTTCAAACTTCGTTACATCAAATAACCCTTTTTCACTGATTTTTAGTTCAGGGATCACCAATAGGGCCATGAATGAAAGGGTCATAAAAGGGGAAGTAAATTTTGATCCAATTTCGGTGGCTTTCTGCTTTAAATGGGTATAATCTTCAATCACTTTCTCAAAAGGTTCATCTGAAATAATGCCTGCCATTCTCAACGGCAGTTTTTCCATTGTATCTCCTTTAATAGCAATACCGCCTTTGCTTTTCATTATTTCATTTATCACTTCCACGATATCTTCGTCGTTGGTTCCAACGGCAATGATATTATGACTGTCGTGTGAAATGCTCGTAGCCATTGCACCTTTTCTAAAACCAAAACCATGAACAAAAGCAACAGCTGGGGCAGATTTTTGATAACGACTCACATACACTAGTTTTAAGATATCACTTTTGATATCCGGAATGATATATCCATTATAAGTCTTTGGATTAATCGTCATCGATCCCGTTTCCAGTTGTTCATCAAAAGCTTGTATGACATGAATGGGTTTTCCTTCACTACGGACTTGTAGCATGCTTTTGTTTATTTCCTTCGCTACAAATTTATTTAAAGGTGTTTCCTTATAATGAGAAACACTGGTCTGATGACCATCGAACAAAAGGTTTCCACGAATAACGGTCTTCTTTATTTCAAAATTCTTCAAATCATTTGTCACGATAAAATCAGCATCATCATGAAGCCTTAACAGTCCAACATCCAATTGATAGTGCCTGACAGGATTTAATATGCAAGTCCTCAATAAATCAAAAAGTTTTACATCTTTTGCTACTCCCCGCTTTACCAATAAATTCATATGGCCATTTAACAAATCATCCGGATGAATATCATCAGAACATAACATGGTGTGTCCAGGATATTTTTCAATGAGCGGCAAAAGCTCATCAAAACTTTTGGCAGCCGAGCCTTCCCGGATTAGGATTTTCATTCCTCTACGGATTTTTTCTTCAGCCTCTGCTAAATTAGCGGCTTCATGGTCAGTGTTGATACCATGCCGGATATAGTTTTCCAGTGCATCACCTGTAATACCCGGTATATGACCATCGACTGGTAAATGGTTTTTTTCCGCCACCTTCAATTTGTCTATCACCCCTTTTTCCTGATTAATAACACCGGGAAAGTTCATCATTTCAGATATATATTTTAATTGATATTGTTTTATCAATTCTTCAATAGATTGCGCATCTAATTCTGCCCCAGCATTATCAAAAGGAGTAGCAGGCACACACGAAGGGGCGCCAAAATAAAACTTAAAAGGAGTCAATTCTCCACTGCGATGCATAAATTCGACTCCTTGCTTTCCGAGAACATTGGCAATTTCATGCGGATCCGAAATGGTAGCAATGGTTCCATGCCTTATTGCTAAACGAGCAAATTCTGCCGGTGTAAGCAAGGAGCT
The DNA here is from genome assembly GCA_964346235.1 of uncultured Bacteroidales bacterium. GTDB lineage: Bacteria > Bacteroidota > Bacteroidia > Bacteroidales > CAYFUP01 > CAYFUP01. Next base: position 7,359 of record CAYFUP010000121.1, read on the forward strand.
TTCAATGTGGATGTGTGCATCAATAAATCCGGGCATGATATATTGGTCTTCTACATCATCTGATTCGATAATATGCTGAATCTTTCCATCCTCTATGACTAATTTTGCCCGGTATATCCTTGTATTAACGATATCAACGACATGGCCCGATATGTTTTCAATTTTATTCATACGAGAAAATGTTATATTTAACTTATGTATTTCAAACCACACCAGGCCCTTATGGAATGTGCCTCCGATGAGCTCCCAAGCTCATTTACCACCTGAAAATTCACAAGTTCGTTTGCCTTTGGCGGGCTCCCGAGCTTGGTATATATCTTCGTTGCATGCTTTAGTGATTGAGGGCCACATCTTAAATAGTATTTGATATAAATCCATAAAATTTCTGTGAAATAGCCATTTTAAAAACCATGCTTGGGACAAATTGGATGAATCATTACTAATGACTTCATAATGTTCCACGTGGAACAATTTATTTTAAGTATTAATCATGTTCCACGTGGAACATTACCTACCCATATATACTAAAAGTACATTAATATCGGCTGGTGATACACCACTAATACGAGACGCTTGTCCAAGCGTATCGGGTTTTATTTTGTTTAATTTTTGCCTGGCCTCTGTAGAAATGGATTTAAATGTAGCATAATCTACTTCTTTGTCTATCTTAACATGTTCTAGCCGGCTTATTTTCTCAGCCAATTGTCGTTCTCTTTGAATATATCCGCTATACTTATAATTAATTTCGGCGGATTCAACAATCTCTTCTTTTTGTTTTCCTAAAGAATCAATATATTCCTTTAATGACTGGATAAAATACTTTGATGGTTCTATATGGAAATGGGGCCTAACAATTAAATCTGAAAATTTCATCTTCTGCGTAATCCGGGCAGAATGTATTTGTTCTAAATACTCTTTAATGTCATCAGGTACTACTTTAATCCCATTAATGAATTCCATTAATTGTTGTATTTTTTCTTTTTTGCGAATAAATTCATTATAGCGAAAGGAATCTGCCAGTCCAATCTGATAACCTCTTTCTGTTAACCGTTCATCTGCATTATCCTGTCTTAACAAAATCCTGTACTCAGCACGCGAGGTAAACATTCTGTATGGTTCATCCACCCCTTTAGTGACTAAATCATCAATCAATACTCCTATATAGGCAATATCCCTTTCTAATATAAAGGCTTCTTCTCCCCGAATCTTACGAACCGAATTGATGGCCGCCATTAAACCCTGTGCCCCGGCTTCCTCATAACCAGTCGTACCGTTTATCTGCCCCGCCAAGTATAAATGATGCATCTTTTTAGTTTCCAAGCTATGTTTTAACTGTGTGGGATCAAAAAAATCATATTCAATGGCATATCCCGGTCGGAAAATTTCAACCTGCTCTAATCCATTGACTTTTCTTAAGGCGTCATATTGAATTTCCAACGGCAACGATGAGGAAAATCCATTGATGTAGTATTCATTGGTATATTCTCCTTCGGGTTCAATAAACAATTGATGTTGATTCTTATCTGCAAAGGTGACGATTTTGTCTTCGATGCTTGGACAATATCTCGGTCCAATACTCTTAATGGATCCGTTAAACAATGGAGAAAAATCCAATCCTTTTCTTAACGTTTCATGAACTTCCGGATTGGTATAGGCAATATAGCAACTTCTTTGTTCCAAGCGATTTTCTATATTACTTAAAAAAGAAAATCTTTTGATGTTCTTATCTCCTTTTTGCTCTAATAGTTTGGTAAAATCAATGGTTCGACCATCAAGCCTGGCTGGCGTACCGGTTTTCATTCTGTCTGTTTTAAAACCCAATTCAACCATCTGATCAGTCAGTCCTAATGAAGCATTTTCTGAAGCCCTTCCTCCTTTAATTCTTTTATTGCCTATATGCATTAATCCATTTAAAAACGTTCCATTGGTCAGGATAACGGCTTTACTCTTAAATTCAACACCCAGCACGGTTTTCACCCCTACCACTTTTTCTTTCTTGTGATCGGTTAGCAAACCCACCACCATGTCTTGCCACATATTAAGATTTGGAATGTTTTCCAAATGTTCTCTCCAAGCTATCGAAAATTTAATTCTATCACATTGTGCCCTTGGACTCCACATAGCAGGTCCTTTTGACAAATTCAACATTCGGAATTGTATGCTGCTTCGATCCGTTACAATTCCAGAAAATCCACCTAAAGCGTCAATTTCTCTTATAATTTGTCCTTTGGCAATACCCCCCATGGCAGGATTACACGACATTTGGGCCATCTTTGTCATATCCATCGTTATCAACAAAACCTTAGCGTTCATTTTTGCTGCCGCAGCGGCAGCTTCACATCCGGCATGCCCTGCACCTACAACAATTACATCGTATTCTTTCATCTGTGATAAATTTTATGTTAAACCATTGTATTTCA
>CAYFUP010000122.1:0-9729 GCA_964346235.1 uncultured Bacteroidales bacterium
ATAAAGTCGGGTAAGAATCTTAATGAACGATTGTCTATTCAGAAAGTGCCAGTTGCGAGGCTTGCCAAACCGCCAAAAACGGAGTTTACTGATCGTAAATGAGTATTTTGGCGGCAAGCGTAACGAAGCAAGTGGTGCTTTTTGGATAGACATTAATTATTTGAAATCGGCGAACAATATTATTTCAATGATATTGGTTTACGCCATTCATTGATTTATATACAGGTATGTTATCACCTGGAGAGGCAAGAGACCATAGAACGGGAATGTGGAAACCTAAAAAAAATAGAGAATCATTATTTGAAATGGGTTGTTTCTATGGATGCTTCTTCCAAAGTCACTTACCAAGGCATCCGGTATGTGCATGTACGGGATTTCTGTTTGGAAATGATCTAAACCCTCCCCATCGCCTCTTCCAGCATCCATTTGTAAAACTGAGGTACGGTATAGCCTGCAGCCCTGATTTGTTGGGGTACAATGCTTTCCTTGCTCAGACCGGGGACGGTGTTGATTTCAAGAAAGTACAACTGATTTCCATCATATAAAAAATCAACCCGGGCCAGTCCATGACAATTCACCAGCCTGTAAATCTTCTCCGAGGATTCCTGAATTTCATTTTTCAATTTATCAGGGATTACTGCCGGGGTAACTTCTTTTGATTTGCCCTTGTATTTGGCTTCATAGTCAAAAAATTCATTCTCACTGATAATTTCTGTCACAGGCAAGACATATGATTTGCCGGGAGTTTGAAAAACCCCGCAGGCAAATTCCTGTCCGCTGATGCATTGCTCTATGATGGCCTCATCATCTTCTTGCCAGGCTTTCTGGAAGGCCGCTTCCAGGGATGAACCATCACTCACTTTGCTCACCCCAAAACTGGAACCGCTGTTATTGGGTTTTACAAAACAAGGAAATCCAATTTTTTCCTGTATTGCTTCATAATCAGGTTTTTTCCGTTTCTTTGCCATCAAATAATCCGCTCCCCGAATTCCAAACCTGTCGAGATATGCCTTGCACGCAAACTTATTGAAAGTCAGAAACGCTGTTTTCTGATCACAGGATGTATAAGGGATGTGTAACAATTCGAAATAGCTTTGCAGCAATCCGTCCTCACCAGGTGTACCGTGAATGGCAATAAACACACAGTCGAAAACAAGTTTGGTGTCATTATACCACAGGGAAAAATTGCTTTTATCTACCGGATATTGATGGCCTGCTTCCTCGTAAAACCATTCATTATCTGTAATCTGAATGATGAAATTCCGGTATTCTTCAAACTGATCCAGGTTGTTCTTTACCTGTACGGCACTTCCTATCGAAACTTCATATTCAGAAGAATAACCCCCGGCCACTATGGCAATGTTTTTTTGCATATCCGAAGTCATTGGCATAACCATTTTTTATAATCCTCTGGCAAACATGATAAAAACTGAGATTTATCAATAAAACAAATCTGCGGTTTATTTACTTTTAAAGCTGAATTCATGTTTTAAATTCATGCTTTTCAAACCTACATAATTTTTTTCATTTTATGAATCATCTGATAAAATAATCGCGAAGATATGCTTTGATAAGTGGTACACTTTTCAGTTGAAATATACATTTTAACCACTAAGAACACGAAGGGCAATGCAAACATTCTCTTCGTGCCCTTTGCGGTTAAACATTCCTTTGGGTTTTTGCTGGCAAAACGCTCTTATAGCTCAGGTTCTAAAATTCACGTAGTTTCTCCATTTTTCAATCACTGTCTTCATATCTTCCGGTAATTCCGAATCAAAAAACAATGCTTCTCCTTTCACAGGGTGTTGGAATCCAAGCGACTTGGCATGAAGGGCATGACGGGGCAATATTTGAAAGCAATTCTCAATAAACTGTTTGTATTTCGAAAACGTGGTTCCTTTTAATATTTTATCCCCTCCATATGTTTCATCATTGAACAGGGGATGACTGATGTAGCTGAAATGAGCCCTTATCTGATGTGTTCTGCCTGTCTCCAGCCAGCATTCCACCAGGTTCACATATCCCATTCGCTCAATAACCCGGTAATGGGTAACGGCATGTTTGCCATGCTCCCCTTCCGTAAATACCGCCATCTTTTTACGGTCTTTCAGGCTGCGTCCAATGTGACCGGCAATGGTACCGGCATCCTCCTTCAAATCTCCCCATACCAAAGCGATGTATTTTCGCTGGGTGGTGCGTTCAAAAAACTGGTTCGCCAGATGGTTCATGGCAAACTCGGTTTTTGCCACCACCATAATGCCTGAAGTATTCTTATCAAGCCGGTGTACCAGTCCCGGTCTGACTTTCCCGTCCTGAAACGCAGGCAAATCTTTCAAATGATAAGTTAGGGCATTGACCAGCGTACCGGAATAATTGCCATAACCCGGATGAACTACCATCCCGGCTGCTTTATTGATAACAATGACCGCTTCATCTTCATATACCATCTCAATGGGCAGGTTCTGTGGAATAATTTCTATCTCCCGGGGCGGATAAGCCATGACAACGGATATTTCATCCCCCGGCTTTACTTTGTAATTTGATTTCACAGGTTTGCCATTGACCAGTATATTGCCGGCCTCCGCAGAACTTTGTAATTTATTTCTGGAAGTTTTTTCCAGGCGGTTGACCAGAAACTTGTCAATCCTCAGCAGGGTTTGTTGCGGGTCAACAATGACCTTATGATGCTCGTAAAATTCCTGGGAATCATCATTCCTATGGACAGGTTCGCACATGTGTTCTGACAGAAGACTTATTCATTAATAATCAGTTTCTTTGTACCCCTCATCTCTTTGCCATCATATAACCTGAGTAAATATATTCCCTGTTGCAGGGAGGTCACATCGAATGTTTCATTCATAGGGACGGATCTTCGAAGCATCATTTTTCCTGTCAGATCATACACCTGAATGTGATAATGCGATGCTGCCCCTCCCTTGCTGTCAATTTGCAGACTGACAAAGTTTTTTGCCGGATTGGGAAAGATGGTAAATCGAGGAACTTCTTTCTGAACCGGATGATCAATCCCGGTGCCCTGTCCCATCACCGGTCGCAGCATCAATGTTCCTGCAAAATCTGAATTTCTCCATTCCCCTTGCAGGTTGTAAAACAACTTATCATTGTTGATCCGGTTGTAATCAAATCCGATATTCAGGTTCTCCTCTTTGGTCTGAATAAGCCCTACATAAAAGGTATCCTGAACGGCCAATGACGAGTCAAAATCATAATAAGTAAACCCGTTCACATTATCTGTAAATTCTGCCTGGTGTTCGTCCTTGTTGACATGAATAAGTTCGCCGGGCTCTCCATTATCATTGGCCCAAACGGCCAAATAAAAGTATATCCTTGTATCCCTGAACTCATCCTGATCCTTTACCTGATTAAAATGAATGGATAAACCTTGAAGGGTATCCTTCATGTATGTATGATATTTGCAGGCTATTCTGGCATTTTGGGTACCCTGGCCGTATATTCCGTAACCTACTTCCGCCGATCCATCATCATATGCATAATAATTATTGAATGATTGGTGATAAACCACCGTATCATTCCATCTCAGGGCTTTTCTCAGTTTGGAAGGATCAGTATCCGTTTTCAGATATCCTTTAATGGTAAACACAGCTGAACCGGCTGTATTATTCTGAAAACTTATCTCCCTGAAAAACAAAGGCTGTACAATAGTCTGGGAAGGCAAAATATTGATTGAGCCGCCGTCTTTGTATTCGATGGTGCTATTGTCATCCAGTATTCTTAAAATTCTTCCGACATTCAGGATGGAACGGCCATTATTTCTGTAAACAATGTTCACATCATTATTCAATGTGATATCTGTCTCCAGATAATGTTTCCAGGGCATTGATTCGTAAACATCATGCAATGAGCTAAACCGAAAAACACTGTTTGGTAAGGGAGAAATATCATGCTTATCGTGAAACGGATCCACCACAGCTACATCTGAAATGCTTGAATCATAGACAGACCGGTTGGTGTCCAGGTAAACATAATCGATGTTCCAATGATCGGCATTGGTTAGATAGCCTTTCTCCCGGGTATCTGCGAGACTGGCAAAATTTATAAACCGGAAACGAAATCCTTTGTGAAGGTATTTTTCTTCAAAAACAGGTATCAGGGTCATATGAAAAGATCTTTCCCCGGAACTTTCCATACGCTGTATTGTTGACCATGCTGAATCAGACGGCGAATAAAACTGAACAATGAGGGAATCCTCAGGCTCGGGAAGATCTCCCAGTCCACCTGCCTGCCAATAAAAACTCAGTACAATAGAGTCCCTTTCTGAATAGGAAAGGTTTATCGGAACGGAAGTCAGGGTATCTGCGGCAAAACCCGATGAATTTCCTATCTCATAAACTTCCCCACGTTCATTATAGCAATCGAATGTAGCCACACCCAATGAAGGAGGGTTTAGCCCATACCCCTTATTGATATACACCATCTTATCTGTCCAAAGCCTGCCATCAGGATAATTCATTTTCCTGGCAAAATCATCCATAAAGGGAATCTCTGCGGTATCTTCCATGAAAAAGGATTTCAGATTTTTTTGCTCATGAAACGCTTTACTGATCTGGGGTTGAATATCAGGATAGCTGATAAACTCTTGTGAGTACCCTGTTATGCATAATGAAAATAGATAAGGCAAAAAAATTATTTTACTGAATCGAGTCATTAGCCGTCATTGTGTTTTCTTCATTCAAAATAATCATTTCGGTGTCAAGGGTCATCCAAATATCCACACTCGTTCCCAAAGCCTGGTTTGATTCATCAGTTGGTTCGGGTATCTGTTTCCAGACCATGGCATTTAAAGAATCAGCATAATTTTTAACCGTATTGTCGAAATGAACATCCCCCACATTACAATAGGCTTCATGTATCATCTCTCTGGCATCTTCATATTTATTGCCTGTCAGCTCCGGAACATAGGTATAGTTTTTATTGATCCCACTGCCCAGTACCAGATCAATGGTGGAATATTTAAATACCGGGGAGCCTTCCTGGATGGTTTCTCCCTGATGCTTTTGCTTCAATACATTATTCAGGGCAATATCCTTTACATACTCGAGCTTACCTATTTGCAAACCGTTCATTTCCAGGATGGCTTTTGCCTGCCTGAATGAGACCCCTTTCACATTTGGCATTTTTATAATTTTAGGCTGTTCCGCATTAATGGTAAAAAGTATTCTCCGGTTTTTTTTGACCTTAAAACCCGGGGAAGGATTCTGATCAATGATGGTTCCGGGCTCTTTATTGACCAGGTAAACAGAATCTATAATTTCATACCGGAGTTTGTTTTCTTTTACCAACTCTTTGGCATTTTCTATTTTCAACCCCCTGAAATCAGGTACCGGTAAAGCCTGACCATGTCTGGTATAAAGGTTCAATATAATCAATGTGCCAAAGATGATTATTGCGGCAACCGCTATGGCCAGTACCAGGTGCTTAAAGAAAACTTTACTTTTTAAAAAACTTACAAATGACATGCCTACAATAATAAACCATAAAACATTTATCGTAAAAACGGTTTCGCAAAGGTAAAATTATGCGGGTAATTATTATTATTAAAAAGCACCTGGATTGATTTCCTGAAAATCAGCATCTCGTTCCACCGGAACTCTCCTGGCACTTTTTATTAAAGGAACAATTTCTTCATACATCCTGTTGAGATCATCCCCTGGAATATGATGGCCGGCCGGATTACCGGGATAATGCCCGGAGTCTTGATGTTTATGTTGCCCGGCATTCTGATGAGCCCATTGCGCCCAATCCTGGTTGTCAGGATGCCCGGAATCTTGGCGATTCAATTGCTCAGGATTCATCGGAGTCGATTGTTCTCGATTTTGAGAAGCCGGTTGACCGGGATTTAAAGGATCTGGCTGACCAGGCTTTTGATGATCTGTTTGACCATCCTCTTGAGGATTTTTTTTACCGGTATTTAGGGCAATCGAATAATCAGAATTTATACTTGACTGATTGTCAATAAATTGATTCTCATCTTCGGAAAATCCCGGTTGTTGTTCCGGATTTACTGCACCGGGTTTATAAGCATCATGGTTTTTTTCAGGCTTAGCCTTCGTAGGATAATCATAGGTGCAAGCTTCCAAATCATCCACGCCAAAATTCAATGAGATCCTGGCTGTTTCTTTTCCTATCACCGGCCAGCAAAGGGTTATATGGGGAATATTATCCAGGAAAATCCTGGAAAGGGAGTAATGCATCAGATCAAGTATAATTGACATTTCCTGTCTTTCGGTCATTTCTTTATCCAAAATGGCCGGTTTGATAGGTACAAACGTTTTAAAAGCCCTGGTCTGATCCTGCAGCTCTCTAAGTTTTTGTAAATGGTCTATATGATTGCTGAAACTTCTTTCCTGGTGAAAGCTCATGGCTGCATTTGAATAAATACCCTGGTGGCTTACCCATTTATTCAGCGCAGAATCAGAAAAGTCTCTTACGGTTTTTAAATTATCTTTAATTGATTCAATTGAAAAGTTTTGATACAGATCTTCATCACTGCTGCAATAATAAAAACAAAAAGGTTCGTTGGAAAGATATAATTCAGCATAAGAAGCCGGCGCAGTCCGGTTAAAAAAGGTCTTGCTGCCATGAATGTATTCCCTGATATAATTGGCGAGTAAACCCAAGAAAGGCAATTCCCCTTCCTCAATTAATCTCCTGGCTTCTTCTGAGCTGATGCGCTCCCTGTTAATTATTTTTCCGGCGATTTTAATGAGCGGATCTGGAAAATCGTAATCGGTGATAAACTTGATTATCTCTTTTCCATCCATATAAATACATTACTTACTTTATGCTTTATGCTTTAATTCGCTGGAAACACTGAGCTTGTGCCTTCCTTTGGCCCTGCGGTTATTGATTACTTTTCTCCCATTCCTGGTGGCCATACGTGAACGAAAACCGTGTTTGTTTTTTCTTTTCCTGTTAGATGGCTGAAATGTCCGCTTCATATTTAAAATTTATCGTTTCAAAAATTGGGATTGCAAATGTATTATAATATTGCGGAGAATAAAAATATATCCTGGAAAATATTTATTCCCTTTGAGAAAACGGAAGGTATAATAGTTTTTTCGTTTTGAAAAAAGGTTCTTCAAAAACACCGGACAGATCAAACACTTTGATTTCATTTTTAAAAGGAAGTATTTCTGTTTCGATATCACCCCCTTTCAGATAAAGGATCCCGTTAGCCATGTCGTTCATTTGGCGTTTCGTATCAATATGATTTTTTGTCCATCGAATAAATAATGGAAATTTTGTCACCGCCCTGCTCACAATAAAGTCAAATTTCCCTTGTTGCTTTTCTGCCCTCACCTTTTCGCAGGATACATTGGATAAACCCAATGCCTCTGAAATGGAGCCGGCCACTTTGATCTTTTTGGCAATGGAATCAATCAGGTGAAAATGCACATCAGGGAAATATATGGCAAGGGGTATTCCTGGAAATCCTCCTCCTGTGCCAACATCCATGATTTTGGTTCCTTCCCTGAATCCAAAAAACCGGGCAATGCTTAATGAATGTAGCACATGCCTTATCATCAGGTTATCCATATCTTTCCTGGATACCACATTGATCTTTTGATTCCATTCTTCGTATAAAAACAGCAATTCTCTGAATTGATGTAACTTTGAATGACTGATTTCCGGAAAATATTTCTGAATGGGGTTCATCCTTAATAATTTATGCTGAATCATACTATCCCCTCCTCCAAAAAGCTGTGAATAGAATATCGATATTCATGAAAACTGATATGGAAAACATATTAGCAAGGTGCTGCTGCTTAAAAGGATTTATTAAGGAGTTTCAGCAGAATTTTTCAATATGTTAAATAATAATTCTCTTGCCCTGAAAAGTTGGGCTTTTACCGTTCCGATAGGCAATTTTAATTCCTCGGCAATCTCTTCATAGGAATATTCTTTGAAATACCTCAATTCCACCAGGTTTCTGTAACGCGGTTTTAGCTTCTTGACAATTTCCCGCATTTGCTTGGTCTTTTGATGGTTAATCATGCTTTCTTCAGGGTCGGGACTTGCGGAAGTCAGGTTAATGTTGGGCTCTGACTCTTCCTTATTCGAAAATTCAATAGACACGTGATTGCCTTTCTTCTTACGAATAAAATCAATACAATTATTGGTGGCTATTTTGAAAAGCCAGGTGCTGAAAGCATAACTTGGTGTATATTGCTTTATATTTTTAAACGCTTTTCCAAAAGCCTCAATGGTGAGATCTTCGGCATCACTCTTGTTATTAACCATTTTTAGCAGCATGAAATAAATGGCATCGCGATACTTACCCATTAACTCGCCATAAGCTCTTTCATCCCCGTTTACTGCCATCTGTATGAGCTTATAATCCTGTTTTGCCTTTTCGGAAAGATTTGGATTTATTTCCATGTTTTTTCCTCTGAAGTAATTACGTTTGCCATAACAAAAATAAGATTTATTAACGGCAAAATAAAATCATAAAACAAGGAAGCCAATAATATGGTTTTTTCAGTTAAAAGATTAATGGTTTTTTTAAATATAATTGCCTGAATGACAGTTCGAAATAAAAAAAAAGGAATAATATATAAATACAGGTGACTGAAAAAAATTAATAAAAATATAAAAGCCATATAATATAAAATCCTTGAAATACTCTCCAGTCCTAAAACAATCTTCGAACTCATTTTGTAATGTGTCCCCGTTCTAACATGTCGTTTTTTTTGGATGAACCATTCTGTTAAGCTTTTCTTGGCGATAGAGCGGGTTATGCTTTCGGAACTGATTTCAACCCGTACGTTATGCCGGGTAGCTACTTCATTGACAAACAAGTCGTCATCCCCGGAGGGAATGTGATAATGATTGGCAAAACCTTTGTTTTTAAAAAACAGGGATTTTCTGTAGGCAAGGTTTCTGCCTACCCCCATATAAGGCGCTCCTGAAATGGCCAGGGTCATATACTGCAAGGCAATGAACATGGTGTCAAAACGTATCATGTTATTGAGCAGGCTTTCTCTTCTGGTATATCCTCCATACCCGAGCACAACGGATGCTTCCGGGGTGAAATTTTCCTGCATTTTTCTGATCCATTGATTGCTGACAGGATAGCAATCGGCATCAGTAAAAAGCAACCATTCATGTTTCGCTGCTTTCACGCCTACCGTAACAGCCAGTTTTTTGCCATGGGTGAATTTTCTGTCTTTCTCAATCGAAGTAAAACGGAAATGTTGGTATTTCGTCTTACATTCATGCAACACATCATCCGTGTCATCGGAAGAGCAATCATTGACCACGATCACCTCATAATCAGGATAATCCTGTTCCAGAATGGCCGGAAGGTTTGCCCTCAGGTTTTCCGCTTCATTCCTTGCACAAATAATCACGGATACCGGTTCATTGGAAGAATGGATTACTTTCGACCGTTTTGCTACAAAAATTTTTGCATAAATAAACAGGTAAAATATTAATTGGATGAATAAACCGGTTAAAAAGATAATGGCAAGGATTAATAACAGCCAATTATCAGCAAATTGCTCAATATTCATTTGATTTCTTTAAGCAGCAATTTTATCAAAGATTTTGGAAACCACAAAATATATTTATGAGCATCGCTAAAAAACAAAGCCTAAGTTTATAAAACTCAGGCTTTGCCGTACTTCAATTAATAATCAATGAAGTTCTTTAATACAATTTCATATGTTCAAATTTAATTTTTCAATGGTC
>CAYFUP010000123.1:0-9714 GCA_964346235.1 uncultured Bacteroidales bacterium
AAAATAATCTTTGAATGCCAGGTGGAATAGCTCCATATAAGCAGGATTGTTATAAAGTATATGATGATTCGTAAAATATTTCGCAATGATATCATGGGTTTGCTTATCAATGGATAAAAGATTATATTCAAGAATCCCTTTTTGATACTTTTTATATTCACAGAAAAAAGGGAGGGAAACATGGTTGTTCAATGAATCCATCACGGACATGATAGAGTCAGCTTTAGATGTAAGGGATTGAATTACTTTATGCTTGATGGCTTCATTATATAGGTGGTTAAATTGATTATCGAAATCATTGATTACATGGTTGAGTTCTTGATGTAAAGGGATGATGGTATCGTTTCGGGCTTCTTTCACACCAATGTGTAACTTTTTTAGCTGAAAATAAGGATTCAGTTTTTGTTCCTGACTGAGCTTTCTTCTTGGTGGCAATACAATCCTATATTCATTTCCCGGTACTATAAACATGTGACCACGGTAGTACTCAAGTTTGAGATTTATCTGAATAACCTGGTCGGTCAGGATGGTAAACTGATAATTACCGCCTGAATCAACCCTAAAGGAGGTTAATTCTTCTGTTGAATTGGTAATAAAATCATGGTAGGCTGATACTTTGATTTCCATTCCGGAATAGGATGGATTATTGCCGGAAATGACCACTTTTTGTGAACTTACCGGCAGCCAGGAAACCAATGTTATCATAAAAAATAATGTCAATGTGATTTTTTCATGAACACTGTTCCTAAGCCTTTTCATTCATGTTTTTTTTCTGATTCATTAGTTGTCAATTTATTTCCCGTGCTTTAAAGCCACTTTAGAATAATATATTAGTTTTCTTCCAAACACTATTTGAGATTCAAGCTAAAGCAAAATAATGTTTTATAATATTCACTGGGAATATCAACCTTGTAAAACCAAGTAATTTACTAAATATTGTATTACCCTTTTGATGATTGCTTCTTTCGGATCACTTGCCTGACTTCTTCCAAATCGATTTCTTTGGGCAGGAATTTGGAACCGTCACCTCCGTTTATAAGCACATCCCGAACGATGGTTGACTGAACAAAAGTATGTTCCGGTCTGGTTAAAAGAAAAACCGTTTCAATGTTTTCACTCAGGGCTTTGTTAACCTGACCTACTGCCCTTTCATATTCAAAGTCTGAAGCGGTTCTCAATCCCCTCAATAAATAGCTGGCATTGTTTTCTTTGCAAAATTCCACGGTCATGCCGGTAAATTTTCCGACTTCAATGTTGGGATAGTTTTCAAATACCTGGCTTATCCATTTCATTCTTATATCAATAGGGAAATATCCTTGTTTATTCAAGTTATATCCCACTGCAATAATGATTTTATCGAATAGTTCAGACGCTCTTTTGGCAATGGATTCATGGCCAATGGTAAAAGGATCAAAAGACCCTGGAAATACGGCTGTTTTGTTCATGGTTAAAGAGTTGTTGTTAATCAAGCATTCTTCGTTTATTGTTGCCGCAAAGGTATGAAAGAAATGGGTTTTTAATATTGGCTTCTAAACAAAAATATTGCTTAGAACGAGGTTATAAGCAACATGTAAAGGTTTTAGAAAGTAAAATCATTACATTTGCCTTGCAAATCCAATGTAAATCAACTATAAATGGTTCTGCCCGGCGTTATACTGGTTCTCTTTTATTTGCTTGCTCCCTGGTTAATTCTGTTTTTATGCCACCGCTTTAAATTTGTTAACAAAATTGGTTCCGTGGTCGTCGCCTATATTGTTGGCTTGATTGTGGGTAACCTGGGCATAATTCCTGCGGAACTATCCGGGGTACAGGGGTGGGTGGCCAACATCACGGTTCCACTGGCGATTCCCTTGATGTTATTTTCCACCAACGTCCGGGAATGGCTGGGCATGGCCGGAAAAACCATGCTGACACTCTTAACCGGATTAGTGGCTGTTGTGTTAATTGTTATCATCGGTTTTTTTATAGTGAAACACACCAGCGGGGACGAAACATGGAAAATATCCGGGATGCTTGTCGGGGTTTACTCAGGTGGTACCCCGAACCTGGCTTCTTTAAAGATGATGCTTGATGTGGATCCCAATACGTATATTTTAACCCATACTTATGACATGTTGCTGTCCAGTATATACCTGGTTTTTTTGATGACCATCGGACAACGGTTTTTTAACCTTTTTTTAAAACCCTTTGAATATCATAAACCAGATAATAATGTATTGAAGGAATTTGACGGCGTCGATCCATTTTATGGGATGCTGAAAAAAAGAAATACCGTACCACTGGCCAAAGCGCTCGGATTGTCTGTTGCAATATTTGGCATTGGCGGGGGGGTTTCGTTGTTGTTTCCGCAAGAAAGTCAGGTGGTGGTCACCATTCTGACCATCACCACCCTGGGGATTCTTGCTTCTTTAGTTCCAAAGGTGAACCGAATCAATAAATCATTTGAACTGGGAATGTTTTTTATTTTAATCTTTAGCATTGATGTGGCCTCTATGGCTGATTTACAATCCTTTTCCAGTGTGTCACACGGATTGTTTATTTACATCACCATTGCCGTATTCGGTTCCCTGACCCTGCATGTAGTTTTTTCCAAATTATTTAACATCGATACCGATACCCTGATGATAACTTCCACGGCCCTGATTTGTTCCCCGCCTTTTGTACCTGTTGTAGCAGGGGCTTTAAAAAACCGGAAAATTGTGGTTTCAGGTCTCACGGCAGGAATTATTGGTTATGCTGTGGGAAATTACCTGGGCTACCTGATCGCCCAGCTTTTGAAGATGTTTTGATTTCGCCTTTTTATTTTATTTGAAAAATCCAAAATAAATCCATATCATTGTGCTTTTTATAAAAATAACATATTATTATGAGTATAAAGTCATACAAAATCGCAGTCTTACCGGGTGATGGAACCGGTCCGGAGGTTGTCCGTGAAGGCATCAAAGTGTTAAAAGCAGCAGCTTCTAAATTCGGGTTTAATATTGATTACAATGAATTTGATTTTGGAGGAGACAGGTATCTTAAAACTGGTGAAGTGTTGCCTGATTCTGCTTCTGAAGAATTAAAGCAATATGATGCCATTTATCTTGGCGCCATCGGGCATCCGGATGTGAAACCCGGAATACTGGAAAAAGGCATCCTCCTCCGTTTGCGGTTTGAACTGGATCAATACATTAATCTAAGGCCTGTGAAGTTATACCCGGGCGTATATACCCCGTTAAAGGATAAAGGACCTGAAGAAATAGATTATGTTGTGGTACGGGAGAATACCGGAGGATTATACACCGGAACCGGTGGTTTTTCGATGAAAGATACACCCCATGAAGTAGCGGTACAAAGCATGGTCTATAACCGTCACCAGGTAGACCGTTGTCTGAAATTTGCTTATGAATACACCAAAAAGCGAAACAAAAGAAACACCCTTGCCCTTTGCGGGAAGACCAATGTACTGACTTATGCGTATGACTTATGGGACAGGGCTTTTCATGAAATGGGTGAAAAAGAATACCCGGATATCAGAAGGGATTATTACCATGTTGATGCCACCTGCATGTGGATGGTTAAAAATCCCGAGTGGTTCGACGTAATCGTGACCGGCAATATGTTTGGGGATATCATTACGGATTTGGGTGCCATTACCCAGGGTGGAATGGGCATTGCTGCCGGTGGTAATTTAAATCCTGAGGGTGTAAGCATGTTTGAACCCATCGGGGGCTCAGCACCAAAATATACCGGTAAAAACCTGATTAATCCTTTGGCTGCCATTGCATGCGCTTCCATGATGATGGAACATCTGGAAGAAAACGAAGCCTCTCAGGCCATTGAAAAAGCCATCATGGATGTTACCGCCAATAAAATCAAGGATATGGGTGCCGGCCGAATGGGTTATACCACAAGTGAAGTAGGTGACCTGGTAGCTGAAAGGGTATAGGGTTAGCAAAAGCAGCTCAAATTTTCGAATTAATTAGTGGTTATAAGAAAACTCAATAACTGCGTTATGCTTAGCTTAAGCACCAGTCATTTACGACAAGTAAACTCCTGGCACTTAAGGCTCGCATGCCTTGTTCTTGACGCCTTCTTAGAACCACTTTAGAAGAATTTGTTAATTTTCTCACATATAACTACATAAGTGTAAAACGTTGTTTATAAAATTATTATAGTTAGCATAGTTTCACTAATTAAGATATGACTTTGAAAAATTCCTATTTGGAAATGATATTACGATTTCAAATCTGTCCATAGATGATTTCGTGGCAGGTAATAAAAAAATTATATTTATCTCGTATGAACTTTAATATAGCAGAGCTTCCAGGCGATGGCATAGGACCGGAAATTACTGCAGAAGCCAAAAAAGTTTTAAATGCCGTAGGTCAAAAGTTTGGTCATGCCTTTCATTATCATTTTGGCTACGTTGGGGCAATCGCCATTGATGAAGCTGGCAATCCTTTTCCGGACGAGACTTACGAAATTTGTATGAATTCGGATGCCGTTCTTTTCGGGGCCATTGGTGATCCGAAATATGATAATAATCCCCGGGAAAAAGTAAGACCGGAACAAGGCTTACTCGCCATGCGAAAAAAACTGGGATTATTTGCCAATATTCGTCCGATTTCTACTTTTGTTCAGTTATCAGAGAATTCTCCGTTAAAAGCTGAGCTGGTCAAAGATGTCGACTTTGTGGTAGTCAGGGAATTAACCGGTGGAATCTATTTTGGTGAAATCCGGGGGCGGACAGAAGATGGAACCAAAGCATTCGATACCAATGTATATTCAGTAGAAGAAATACAACGGATTGCCCTACTGGCTTTTGAACTGGCCGGAAAAAGAAATAAAAAACTGACTGCCGTTGATAAAGCCAATGTCCTTGCAACTTCGAGATTGTGGCGGGAAACCATTCTGGAAATGGAAAAGAATTACCCGGATATCGAGGTGAACCATATGTTTGTGGATAATGCAGCCATGCAACTTGTGCAAAATCCTGGTCAGTTTGATGTGATTGTCACGGAAAATATGTTTGGGGACATTTTAACTGATGAAGCCAGTGTCATAACCGGTTCCCTTGGATTGCTGCCTTCTGCATCCATTGGATCCCATACCTCTGTTTTTGAGCCCATTCATGGCTCCTATCCGCAGGCTGCCGGAAAGAATATTGCCAATCCACTGGCGACGGTATTATCTGCCGGATTACTATTGGATGCCCTGGAGCTGAAAATAGAATCAGAATTGTTAACTAAAGCGGTTCATGCATCCATTGAGGGGGGAGCGGTTACCGAAGATATATCCCGGAAAAATCCTTTAAAAACTTCTGAAGTGGGTGACTGGCTTGCTGAATATATATACAAGCATTAACCATGGACCAAGCTATAAAATATGGTATCAGTTTTTTTGGGCCTACTAAACCTCATTATCAAACATTATGAATCCCCCATCAACGCCCGTTTGCAAAATGATATGAACCGAGCTTGCGAGCTCGCCGAAGGCAACCGAGCTTGCGAGCTCGCCGAAGGCAAATAACCATGTGGGCTCCGTACGGTTTGAAATACGAAAGTTAGTTACAGAATTAATTATTTGCTTGCAATTCAGTGATTTAAATTAATATTTTTATCGTATAGACAAAGATAAAAAGGATGCAGGTATTCTTTAATACAGTGGATAATATTTTCATTACTTTTGTGTTTTAAAGTTTAAAACAAGCACGAATCGGCTTAAAAGGAATGAACCATAATGATGCAAGTGTCCAAAAAGCTTTTAGATAAATACAACATCCCTGTTCCAAGATATACCAGCTACCCCCCTGCCAATTATTTTCAGGAGAATTTTCCGGTCGGAGATTATAAGGAGGGACTCAGGGAATCAAACAACTGGGCACCTGACAATATTTCTTTCTACATCCATATCCCATTTTGCAGGAGAAGATGTTTTTATTGCGGATGCAACTCCTGCTTAACGAAAAGTGAGGAAATCATACATGCATATATCCAGGCTCTGAAAAAAGAAATAAACATGGCAGGGGATTATCTCGATAAGCAAAACCGGAAGGTCTCCCAAATACATTATGGAGGTGGCACGCCCAATTCTTTGGATGTATCGTGTCTAAAAGAAATCAATGATCTGTTTTTTAAAGAATATGATTTTATTGATCAACCTGAAATTGCCATTGAATGCCATCCGGCTTATCTCAATGAATCATATATTGAAAACTTAAAAGAAAGCGGATTTAACCGTTTTAGTATTGGCATCCAGGATTTTAAAGCGGATGTGCTAAAGCTGGTTAACCGTCAGGAACCTGCCATTCCGGTTGAACAGCTGGTTTCACTCATAAAAAAAGACAATCCCAAAAACGGAGTAAATCTTGATTTTATATACGGATTGCCTGGTCAGACTGTAGAAAGTTTTTCCCATACCATCAGAAAAGCCATAGAAATGAAGCCAGACAGGCTGGTAACCTTTTCATATGCCCATGTACCATGGGTCAACAAAGCTCAGGAAAAACTTGAAGAAGCTGGGTTGCCGGACCATCACTCGAAAATTGACATGTTCCGGAAAACATATGATCTGATGATTCAAAATGGTTATCAGGCCATTGGCATGGACCATTATGCTTTGAAAGAAGACGAATTGTCCCTGGCTTTAAACAAATTGGAACTTCACCGGAACTTTCAGGGGTATTGCACGCTACGTACCACCGGACAGGTCTATGCATTCGGCGTATCCGGCATCAGTCAGCTTGAAAGATTATATGCCCAAAATACAAAAAGTGTGGATGAATATATTGAGACATTGAAAAACAATGACTTGCCCATTGTGAAAGGATACAAGCTTAATGAAGATGAACGGATAAGGAGGGCGCTTATCACGGACTTAATGTGCAACAAACGACTTAATTGGCAGCTGTCAGCCAGGAATTTCGATTTGCCCGTCGACCAGTTAAAACTAAAAACGGCCTATAATGAAGCGTCAATGCGTGAGTTTGAAGCAGATCATATCATACAATGTTCTGATGATGAGTTGAATATAACAGACACTGGAGAAATGTTTATTCGCAATGTTGCTGCTGCGCTTGACCCATTAATGAAAGAAAAAAATCTTAGATTCTCAAAACCGGTGTAGTATGAACAATAGAACATTTTTGTTGTCAACAACATGGTTTTTTATCATAAATAATTAATAATGAGGAATATTAGCATTGGGAGCGGTATGAATATTCATTACTTACTTGCTTGCTTCAATATATGGTTAAATAATAATAAAGTGATGCAGATTTGAATAAAGAATTGTACACAGATGTTGTCATCATCGGAGGGGGATTAACGGGGTTAACCATGGCCCATGAATTTTCAAAAGCGGGGAAATCTTTTGTTTTGGTTGAAAAATCGGATCGCATTGGTGGGGTAATCAATAGCATTCAGGAAAATGGATTTATTTATGAGACCGGACCAAATACCGGCGTACTCTCACATCCTGAGGTGGCAGAACTTTTTGAGAACCTTTCTGATAAAACTGAACTGGAAATAGCCAATCCTGCCGCTAAGAAACGCTTGATTTGGAAGGAAGGAAGCTGGCATCCCTTGCCTTCAGGATTGAGAGAGGCCGTCGCTACCCCATTGTTTAGCGTAAAAGACAAGGTTCGAATTATGGTAGAGCCTTTCAGAAAGAAAGGAACCAACCCGAATGAAAGCGTCGCTGATCTGGTAAGAAGAAGGCTGGGTAAAAGTTATCTGGATTATGCCGTAAATCCATTTATTGCTGGGATATATGCTGGTGATCCGGAAAAACTCATCACCAGATTTGCTTTGCCTAAATTATATAACCTTGAGCAAACTTATGGCAGCTTTATTGGAGGAGCCATCCGGAAGAAAAGAGAAAAGAAAGACGAACGGGAAAAGAAAGCCACCCGGGAAGTTTTCTCAGCCAGGGGAGGGATGGTTCGGTTGATAGAGGCCCTCGGTGATTCCATCGGAAAGGACAAGATTTTGTTACATGCTGAAAATATTCAGGTAGTCCCTACCGGAAAAGGGTTTCAAGTAAATGGAAATAGAAACGGTGAGCAGTTGAAGATACGGAGCAACAAGGTCATTTCTACCGCTGGTGGATATTCGGTTCCGTCTATTTTCCCATTCCTTGATACTCATGAGCAGCAAGTCTTTCATGATTTGCCTTATGCCAGAGTTGTTCAGGTTGCCCTCGGTTTTAAGCGCTGGGAAGGAATTTCTTTAGAGGCTTTTGGAGGACTGGTTCCTTCCAGGGAAAAGCGGAAATTGCTGGGTATTTTATTCCCCTCCTCCTTTTTAACTCACCGTGCCCCTGAGGCGGGGGCCATGCTTTCAGTCTTTATCGGAGGATCCAGAAATCCTGATCTTTTTCTTCATACTGATGATGAAATAATGAAAATGGTTGAGACTGAGTTGCGGGAGATGCTGCAATTAAGTCACTTTAAACCAGATCTGTCCAGAATATTTAAATATGAATATGCCATTCCGCAATATGGCATAGAATCTGCAGGAAGAGTGGAAAAAATCCAACAAATCCAACAAAAACATCAAGGCTTGATTCTTGCAGGCAATATTCGTGATGGAATTGGGATGGCTGACCGGATAAAACAGGCAGTGGATATCTCACATTCCATAATAGATGCTGGTTAGAAAGGAATAAAAGGATGACGGTTAAAATTCATGATTAGAATTGTACAGGCTTTAGTCGCCGCCAGAACAATAATATGATAGTGACAAATATAAAAAGGGATTCTTAATGAAGATCAAAGATAAACGTTTTTTGTTTTCAGTATTTCTGGTTGTTGCCATTTCTGGCATTGGATCATCCCAGAATCTCAATAATTTGTATGTTAAGGATGTGGAAGCCGGATTAAGAAAATGCAGGGAAAATATGGTATGGACTTCCCGGGAAAATAATTCCCTTCCTGAAATTGTTCAGAAATACCTTGAATTTACAGGAGCAAATCAAACAAATAAAATGCAAAGTGTTTATGCCGCTTTTGAAGGGAGCATACGGACTGAACCTGGCTCAGACTGGATGGATCTCGAAAGTGAGCAATATGTTTTTTTTAATGATCCGGCCAGGTTATTTTTTATGAATGCACGAAAAAAAGGACTGCCGATTAAAGGGTATCATCGCTACAAAGATGAGTCTGCCTTCAGAAAGGTAAAGGTGGCCTCCTTATATACTGCAGTGAATAAAAGTGGACCGGAAATCTTTCAAAGCGAGACGGTCACTTATTTCTATGATTTGTGTCTGTTAGCACCGGCCAACTTGATATTGGCAGATATTGAATGGCGGGAAATCAACCCGACGACTGTTGAAGCGACATTTACCAATAAAGGCGCGACCATTCAGGCTGTTCTTTCATTCGATAAACAGGGAAGATTAATCCGTTTTATTTCTGATGACCGGTATTATTCAAAAGATGGAGAAATTGTCGATACTTTCAGATGGACTTCCTTTATTACCGGATACGCTGAAATGGATTCCTTCAGGTTGGCGGATCAAGCCGAAGCATACTGGCATGCTCCTGAGGGAAAATATAAATATGCCACCTTCCGTTTAATTGATCTGAAATACAATTGCATCAATGAATAACTAGTGGTTCTAAGCTACAATTAAAATTTTTAAAAACAATGGTTTACACTGATTAGTGTATGTGAGAAAACATCAATAACTGCGTTATGCTTACCTTAAGCACCAGTCATTTACGACAAG
>CAYFUP010000124.1:0-9614 GCA_964346235.1 uncultured Bacteroidales bacterium
AGTTGCCTTATTTTTTTTCTTAATGTTAACATGCAATATTTTTAGCCAGGATCCTCAATATAGCCATAATATGTTTAATATTGGGGGTATTAATCCTGGTTACGCAGGGAGTATAGAAGATATGATTTGCGCCAATGTCATCAACAGGAATCCGTATTTCGGACTCATCGATTTTGGGGATGGAGGACTGCGCACATCCAGTCTGAGTGTGCACGGACCAGTGAATTTATTTAACAGAACCCACGGGTTGGGTGTTTCTCTGGGTAACGATCAATACGGATTTAATGACTTCTGGGGCAATATCTCTTATTCATACAAAATTGATACCGATAACGGACAATTGGGTATTGGACTAAAAGCAGGGGTATTTAACAAAAACTTTAGTTTGCCCACAGGCGTGAATATTGAAATTAACGATGCCATCCAAAGATCCAAAAGTCAGTTTGCCCTGGATTTGGGATTGGGCTTGTTTTATCGCACAGATAATTTATACGCCGGGTTATCTGTTGCTCATTTGCACCAGCCCGATATGTACATCGCTTTGGAAGGATCAGGAACAGCCGGAGATGGAGCAAAAGTTGAACTGACCCGATATTATTATTTAACATCAGGGTACAACATTACACTGAAGAATCCGGATTTTGTCCTTAAACCTTCTATATTTGTAAAAACCGACCTTGCAACCACCGCCGTGGATTTGAACGCCAATATCGAATACAATAAAAAAGTATGGGCAGGCGTTTCTTATAGACCCGGCGATGCCATTGTCGGATTGGCAGGAGCTGAGGTATTTAAGGATGTGAAGGTTGGCGTTGCATATGATTTGGTGACCTCATCATTGGGACCATTCAGTCAGGGTGCCGGTGGAAACAGCATTTCATCCGGAAGTGTGGAAGTCATTTTAAGATATTGTTTCGATTTAGCCATTGAAAAGAAACCTCAGGGGTATAAAAGCGTAAGATTCTTATAAATTGATAAAAAATATAAAGAACTAAAAATCGAACATATATAATTAATTATCAGTTTTTTGAATTAAATAATAAAGATTAAATAATAAAACAGGATAAATAAAATTGATTATTAATTTGAAAGACAAAAGTTTACATAAAAATTTATCACAGATGAACCCCTCATTCACTAAAGCGCAAAACAAGGAAATAAGATAACCATGAGGGATCCATCAGTAATTGAAAATAAAAGGTTTATTATAATTGGCTTATTTAATTGAAAATGAATTGTTTAACATAATATTTATCACAGATGAAAAAGTTTGCAATATTTGCCATGGTCCTATTACTTGCAGCGAGCTGTTCACAATTTAAGAATGGCGAACTTACCGGAGTCCCGGGACGGGGAGATTATTTTGAACCCGTGCCCTATGGCATGATATTCGTTCCCATGGGAAGCTTTAACATGGGACCTACTGATGAAGATATCACCTGGGCCGAAAATTCAAAATCAAGAACGGTTTCCGTAGATGCTTTCTGGATGGATGAAACGGAAATCACCAACAATGAATACAGGCAATTTGTTTACTGGGTAAAGGATTCCATTATGCGAAGATTGCTATATCAGGGTGGTCTTGAAGATTTTGCATTTGCAGAAGATGAATTTGGAAACCCCATTGAACCGCCCATATTAAATTATGAGGCAGAAATTGACATGCAAAATGAAGAAATAAAAACCATTCTTGAAGAACTCTATTACGATGAAAATGATCGGTTTTACAACCAAAAAGTCATTGACCCCAGGAGATTAAATTACGAATATTATTTTATTGATTTTCAGCAAGCCTCAAAAAGTTCCAACAGATATAATTATGAAACACAACAATACGAAGGCAACATTGTTAACTTAAGGGGTGAAACGGTGCCTGTCACCAACAGGCAATCGTTCATCGTACGTGATGTAATCAATGTTTATCCCGATACATTGGTATGGATCAGGGATTTTACATACTCATACAACGAACCTATGGCAAAAAGATATTTTTGGCATCCATCATATGACAACTACCCTGTGGTTGGTATTGACTGGAATCAAGCCAGGGCATTTACCATTTGGAGAACCAGATTTTTAAATGCTTTTCTTTCAAATAATGGAGAATATAAAGTGCACGATTACCGTTTGCCCACTGAGGCGGAATGGGAATATGCCGCCAGAGGCGGTTTGGATCTCGTAAAATACCCATGGGGTGGGCCATATACACGTAATAACCTGGGTTGTTTCCTGGCCAATTTTAAACCGCTCAGGGGAAATTATGTTGATGATGGAGGTTTTTATACCACCCGGGTAGGCACCTACGAACCAAATGACTATGGACTATATGACATGTCCGGAAATGTATCGGAATGGACAAATGATGCGTATGACGAATCTGCATATTCATTTTTTCATGATATGAACCCGGGGTATGACTATGAATCTTTGCCAAATGATCCTGCAGCCATGAAGCGAAAAGTAACCCGCGGCGGATCATGGAAGGATATCGGATACTACCTGCAAACAGGGTCAAGAAATTATGAATATCAGGATTCTACCAAATCGTTTATTGGATTTAGATGTGTTAGAACATACTTGGGTAATAGTTAGGATTTAAATTTAAGCGTTATGAATATTTCAGAAATAGTTCAGTCCCAGGGATGGAGAAATTTTATGGCGAAGCTCTATGGATGGGGAGCTTCTATCGTGATTATCGGTGCTTTGTTTAAAATAAATCACTGGCCGGGTGGAACTTACGTAATTGCTATCGGCCTTCTTGTCGAAGCGGTTATATTTTTCTTTTCTGCCTTTGAACCCATTCATGAGGAGGTTGACTGGACATTGGTCTATCCGGAATTAGCCGGAATGACTGATGAAGAAGAACTCCACAGATACCGGAAAGGTCCGAGCAGACCTGTTGGTGGTGGAGGCGGCGGCGGTGAAGGTTCAGCCGCACTGGCCAAATTTGATGAGATGCTTGAAAAAGGAGATATCTCACAAGAACTGTTTAACAAGTTAGGAGAAGGACTGAAAAACCTCTCCGATACTGCGAAAAACATGAATGATATTTCCAATGCATCGGTTGCCACCAATGAATATGTCCGCAATGTAAAAACAGCCTCAAAATCTTTTGAGGAATTTAGTGGCATTCAATCCAAATCAAACGAAGAACTTAACAATACCCTGAACAGTCTTTTAGGTTCTTATCAAACGCTTAGTGACTCCATTAACCAGGATGTGGACAATATGTCATCCAATAATAACAATTATAAAGATAAACTGGAGCAGCTCAATAAAAACTTGGATGCATTAAATGCTGCTTATGAAATGCAGCTGAAAGGTTCCACCGAAAACCTTGAGAACACCAAGGAGCTTTATGACGGAATTGGCGAGATGATGAATGACCTGAAATCCTCTATTGAAGAAACCAAGCAGTATAAAAACGAAATAAGTAAATTACACCAAAATTTGGCTGAATTAAACAATATTTATGGCAATATGCTTTCTTCAATGAGCGTTCTATCCAATTCTAGGAATTAATATGAGAAATTAATTATTTTTTAGCAATATGGCTCACGGAAAAGAAACGCCCCGGCAAAAGATGATTGGCATGATGTACCTGGTGCTCATGGCTATGCTGGCCCTCCAGGTCCAAAAAGAGGTATTGAATGCTTTTGTCAATGTGGATGAAGGTCTGGTAAAAACGACCGAAAATTTCGATGTTAAAAACCAAATGATCTACAAAGATATTGCTAAGGCTGCTGCCATCAACCCCGAAAAAGCCAGACAAATCAAATCCCAGGCAGACGAAGTAAAACAACGGGCCGATGAATTATTTGAATATATCCAGGATTTGAAGCTTGAAATTGTAAGAAGAGCAGACGGGGAAGACGCAAAGGCCATCCATGGAAGAGAAATTCATCCCATGCAAATTGAAGGAAAAGATAACATGGATCTTCCTGCTCAGATTATGATCGGGGGAGCGGAAAATATCAAAACAACCAAAGCATTCGAATTAAAATCAAAAATTATTGAGTTTCGTGAATATCTGCTTTCTCTGACCAGCGAGAGCGATACAACCATCAGGAATTCCATTAACAAGAGTTTAGATACCTCGGATCCTCCTGTTCATGAAGGACAAACGCATTCCTGGGAGTCCACCAATTTTGAGCATTTGCCTTTAATTGGTGTAACTACCATTATGTCTGGTTTTCAGGGTGATGTCAGGAATGCTGAATCTGAAATCCTTCGATTCCTTTATTCAAGTATTGATGAAGGATCCATACCTTTTAACAGCATTGAAGCCACAGTCATCCCCAATTCAGGTTACATCATCAGGGGCAATGAATACCAGGCAAGCGTATTTCTTGCTGCCAGGGATACAACACAACCTCCCATTGTTATGGTTGGTGAATATGAAGAATATACCAACGAGGAAGGTGAAAAACAATACCGGATGGTCGGTAATTATGATTCATTGGATATTGTAAATGGAAGAGGATTTTATAATGTTCAGCCTTCCAGAACAGGAAATGTAGAATGGGGTGGATTGATTAAATTAAGAAAACCGGATGGCAGCTATATCGTCAAACCTTTCCAGGAAAGTTTTCAGGTAGCAGAACCAAGCATCGTGATATCCCCCATTAAAATGAATGTGTTCTACCGGGGAATAGAAAATCCTGTTAAGATTGAAATGGCCGGTATTCCTTCTTCCAGTATTTTTCCATCCATCTCCAATGGAAGAATAAGAAAGACAGGTGACCAGTATATTGTAACCCCCGGAAGGAATAATATGAGCACCATCAGGGTAACAGCAGATGTGGACGGCACCAGGAAGCCTATGGGCAGCATGGAATTCAGGGTAAAAGACCTGCCCCCGCCCACGCCAAAGCTGGCAGGCAGAAACGGAGGAAATATTGACCTAAGTTTGCTTACCGCCCTGGACGGAATTTACGCCGATATGGGTGAAGATTTCATGTTCGACGTTGAATACGATGTGGTAGGCTTTACAGTGAATACCACCGACCGGGGAGGTTTTACCCTGACTGAAGTATCGGAAAGCAGCCGCTTTACACCGGCACAAAAAGAAATGTTTACCAATATGAGAAGAGGGCAAAAGTTTTATATTGAAGATATCAGGGCGGTTGGACCGGATGGTGCAGTCAAAAATCTTGGTGCGATGGCTTTTAGAGTAGGCAGTTAAAGATGAGTCAAAATATTAAAACATTATTTGTTTACAACGAAATTGAATATTTAATAGTTTAATAAAAATTTTATACGAATGGACCGAAAATTAATATCATTATTGATCGCATTGCTTTTCTTCTTTGGTGGAATTGCCCATTCCCAGGAAGATCAGCCCGAAGAAGCAGCCCAACAGGAAACAGCAGAACAGGAAACGGAAGGGGAAACCGATATTCAAATACCCAAAGCACCCAATAACTGGGTTTATGAAAAAGAAAACATTCAGGGCAAAAGACCTGTCCCCTACCCTTATGTCAGGGAAGCAGACGTCATGTGGTCGAAAGTCATCTGGAGGGTCATCGATTTAAGACAAAAAATGAATCACCCATTGTTTTTTCCTACCGAACCAATGGAAGGAAGAACCAGTTTATTCAACTTATTAATGACCGGTATAAAAAACGGTGAAATCATGGCGTATGAGCCAAATGAAGATGGAGATTTTAAAACGCCCATCGGCTATGACCAGGTAAGGGCAAATTTTGATGCAGGCGTTGTTACACAGGAGATCCCTGACCCTGAAACCGGGGGCACAAGAGAAGTAACCGTCGAAAAAGAAGTAAACCCGGCTGAAGTAAAACAATTGATATTAAAGGAACAATGGTTCTTTGATAAAAAATATTCGACCATGAAAGTAAGGATCATCGGCATCTGTCCGGTCCGCTTCTGGGAAGAAACTGATGATTTGGGTGACGTCAGAACGCAAAAAAGAAGAGCCTTCTGGATTTATTTTCCTGAAGCAAGAAAGCTTCTTGCCAGACATGAGTTATTCAATCCCAACAATGATGCACAACCCATATCTTTTGACGACCTGTTTTTCAAAAGAATGTTCGAAAGTTTTATTCAAAAAGAATCGAATGTTTACAACAACAGGTTGATCTCCGAATATACCACTGGTTTGAATTCCATGCTGGAATCCAGACAGATTAAATACAAAATCTTTGAGATGGAACATGATTTATGGGAATACTAAAGCGGACCTGCTTTAATATTTCCGATAAATTCAGCTGTCCTGTTTTCTAATTCCTTCTCTGTATAGTGTCCTGAAAGACGGGAAAGGTGTTTAATGAAAGCACTCCCGATAATCGCCCCGTTGGCATACTCACATGCTTGTCTGTATGCCAGGTGGTTGGATATTCCAAACCCAATCAAAGAAGGATTTGTTAAATTCATTTGTTGTATTCTTTTAAAATAATCAATCTGATTGGACTGAAATCCTTCTTTGGCACCGGTTGTTGAAGATGCTGAAACCAGGTAGGTAAACCCGCTACCCAATTTATCAATCAGCTTAATTCGCTGATCAGAAGTTTCCGGTGTGATGAGAAAAATTTTGCTTACCCCTTCCGCTTCAAATATGTGCTTATATTCCTGCTCATAAATATCAACCGGTAAATCAGGAAGTATTATCCCATCTATTCCTGACTGCGAAACTTTTCTGCAAAATCTTTCCATGCCATACTGCATGACCGGATTAAGATAACCCATAAGAATAAGGGGCATGGACACGGATTTTCTGATTTCCTGTAATTGTTCAAAGAGGAATGAAATACTCATCCCATTTTCCAGGGCCGTTTGACTGCTTTCCTGGATTACAGGGCCATCAGCCAGGGGATCAGAAAAAGGCATGCCAATTTCAGCCATATCCGCACCCCCTTTTTCAAGGGCTTCTATAACGTTCACCGTATCATGGACTTTTGGATAACCGGCTGTAAAGTAAATGGATAAAATGTTCGATGATTTGTTTTGAAATAATTGCTCGATTCGGTTCATCAGCGTATGGTTTTATTTAGTGGCTCTAAGAAAACGTCAATAACTGCCTTATATTCACATAGGTATCCATATCTTTGTCTCCCCTGCCTGAAAGGTTCACCACCACATGATCTGATTTGGCAAAAGGCATCTTGCTTAATACTGCCAAAGCATGGGCAGTCTCAAGCGCTGGGATGATACCTTCCAGACGGCTTAGCTCATAAGCTGCATTGACGGCTTCATCATCAGTGGCTTGCATATAGAAAGCCTTTTTGGTTTCTGCCAAATAGGCATGCAAAGGACCAATGCCCGGATAATCCAGTCCTGCAGAAATAGAATAAGGTTCCGTGATTTGTCCATCCTCGTTTTGCATCAAGATGGTTTTACTGCCATGAATGATGCCAGGCCTGCCCAAAACCAAGGTGGCTGCGGATTCATTTGTATCCAACCCCTTTCCGGAGGCTTCCACACCCACCAGCTTTACAAGCTCATCCTGATAATAATGGTAAAAGATGCCGGCTGCATTGCTGCCCCCTCCTACACATGCCATGATATAATCAGGATATTCCTTTCCTGATTTTGATTGAAACTGCCATTTCAGTTCTTCACTGATGATGGCCTGAAACCTGGCCACCATGTCAGGATAGGGATGGGGCCCGACCACCGAACCAATGATATAATGAGTGTCCTCCGGATGGTTAATCCAATCACGTATGGCTTCATTGGTTGCATCCTTCAACGTTTTGTTGCCGCTTTTTACCGGTATCACCTCAGCTCCCAGCATTTTCATTTTAAATACATTGGGAGACTGACGCTCCACATCCGTTTCACCCATGTATATGATACATCTCAGGCCCATCAAAGCACATACCGTGGCGGTTGCCACACCATGCTGTCCGGCACCCGTTTCAGCTATGATCCGATGTTTATTGAGATGCCCGGCCAGAATAATCTGTCCGATGGTATTGTTGATTTTATGAGAACCCGTATGATTCAGATCTTCCCTTTTCAGATAAATATTCGTGTTGTATTTTTCAGATAACCTTCCAGCAAAATATAAAGGGGTCGGTCTTCCTGCATAATCACCCAGCAATTTTTTAAAGTCTTTTTGAAACCCTTCACTTTCTATGATCTCCAGATACCTTTCCCTTAACTGTTCAATATTGGGGTAAAGCATCTCAGGTATAAAAGTCCCGCCAAAATTTCCATAATACCCTTTTTCATTAACCTTTATTTGCATTGTCTTAAGATTTTAATTGTTCGATAAATGTACTGATTTTCTTTTCATCTTTGTATCCCGGACTTATTTCAAACCTGCTGTTGATATCCACGGCAAAGAATTTAGGATGACTGATATTTCTTAATATCCCGGCATCCGTTTCATCAATTCCCCCGCTCAGAAAAAACGGGACATCAAGATCGTATGCTTCAAGAAGGTTCCAGTTGAACTTCTTTCCGGACCCACCAAATTCGTTCGTATGCGTATCGAATAAAAAATAATGACACCCTTCTTCATAAGCTTTGCATATTGAAAAATCAAAGTCATCAACCATCCGGAATGATTTTATCACGATATAATTTAACGCATGCAGTTCCCTGCAATATGTCTTTGTTTCATTTCCATGCAATTGTATGCCGTCTAAATGAAATTGAACCCCATAGGCTTTAACCTTTTCAATGTCTTCATTGACAAATACACCTATCTTCCTGATATGTTCCGGCAAAATTTCTATCATCTCCGAATCAATGTCTCCGATGTATCGCTTCGACCCAGGGTAAAAAATAAAACCCATGTAATCGACCGGCAGTTTTTTAATGCTGGCAATATTACCGGGGTATTTCAATCCGCATACCTTTACCTGAAAACTCATATTCGTTTTGTTCTTAATTCTTTCATATAATTATCCATCGCCAGATGAGGCAAAGGTTCCTTCATAAATGATTCTCCAATCAGGAAACCCTGAAAACCTGACTTGTCTATTTCTACCAAATTATCCGGATGGCTGATTCCACTCTCTGAGATCTTGACATAATGGCCGGGAATCTTTTCAGCAAGATTGACCGATGTATGGATGTTCACGGAAAAGTCCTTCAGGTTCCGGTTATTAACCCCAATGATATCCATTTCCTCATTCAGCTTATCCAATTCATGTTCTTCGTGGACTTCAAATAAAATTTCCATGCCAAGAGATTTGGCTGTCCGCGTATAATTAAATAATTCCTCTTTGGTTAAGACCGCAGCTATCAGCAGGATGACATCTGCACCAATGGCCTTTGCTTCAAAGATCTGATATTCATCAATAATGAAGTCTTTTCGCAGGATGGGAACCTGACAAAAATTTCGGACCTGCGTCAAATCGTTTGGACTTCCACCAAAGAATGTGTAATCGGTAAGGACTGAAATACCAGCTGCACCGGCATCACAATACCCCATGGCTACCTCTTCTGCAGATGCTTCATTGTTGATTATCCCTTTTGAAGGGGATTTCCTTTTGAATTCCGCAATGATTCCAGGAAAAGATGATATTTTCAGGGCATGCTTCAGGGAAAGGCAATCTTTTTGAAAGAAATGGCTGCCTTTAATTTTATCAATATCCAGGTACTGCTTTCTGATGGCAACCTGCTTTTTCTTATGTTCTACT
>CAYFUP010000125.1:0-8304 GCA_964346235.1 uncultured Bacteroidales bacterium
TAAACCATTGTATTTCAATTATGTAGTCAATTCTAAAACCAACTTTCATGCTTCAAACCGTGTGGAGCCACTGGTTAATGTATTTATGCTGCTGTTTTAAAATTAATGATCTCAAATTCAACGCCTTTATCTATTGTTTTTTCTGCCAGGTTTAATAATAACTTGGCAGTCTCACTGGTTAAATAAAAATCACCACAATTTTGGCATACCTGAGCAGGAACATTTTTGAATACAATGATGACATTGTCACGTTCTAAAGTATAAGTTACCAAGCCACTGTTTGTAGTTCCATTTTTACAAATTACACATTCCATAATTATTATTTTTTACGCGTTTTAAAATTCTCGTTCCAAATTTCACTATTTGGCTCATATGCAGTAATTATTATAAATAAATTGTCATTTCTGTTATAGCTTATTACTAAATGCAATGGTCTATTATTATAAAAGCCCAGGATAAGTTTGCTTGGATATGGTTTATCCTTGGGATAGTTTTTTATAATTTCACCATTCTGGATAATATATTCAACTTCTTTTATTGATATTTTTCTTTGGAACATTTGTTGAACGGCGTGGTTTGAATAAATAATTGTATTCTTTTTTGCCATATACGATTTAAGTTTCTTAATACCAAATTTATGCAACTAAAATATACCATATTTTTAAACTCCTCAAAATCAACAGAGTCATTTATTGTACCACGAGTTACTTCAAGCCATAAATTTCGTTCCTAATCATCTCCTTTGGGTTTGATGACTGATAATTCTGAATAAATTGCTTTTAGTATATGCTAACATTAGTGATGGTTAATCCAATGACCTTATCACCATTTAGTCTTAAGTAGATTCCATCTTCAAGAATATCAGTATCAGTAGCCTGCTGAGGTCTCTCCAGGTTAATATACAATACATCAGCTTCTTTATCAAAATCAAACCAAATATGTGCTTCCCCAGTATTTTTAATATGCGGTAAGGCTTTTAATAATTCATCTATTTCTTTTGTTGCCATATTATTTTCCTCCTTAATACCTTTTTAATTTTTGAAGAAATAAATGCTGTTATAATAAATCCATCATTGATCGCTTTGTTTTCTCTATAAATTACTATGATATATTTGTTTTCAGCAATTGGTTTTATTGCCAGTAATTTACCATAATCACCTTCCAATACATCATAGTAATAACCAGCCATTTCTATATGATTCTCAACAATATGATTCCATCTTTCATGTGTTAATCTTATTGGAACCTTGTTAATGGAGTTTACTATATTATTCATTCAGAGATAATAATTTCTAGAATTATATATTTTGTATTACTTTTCTGCTATCTCCTTGAAATTCAATAAGTCCATGTAGTCCCATTCCCGGTATGCCATGGCATAGACATTTTTTGAAGTGCAAAGGGATACCACTTCTGGATCCATCCGGATGCCCGAAAAAATCAATACAAGCTTTTTGTCACTGTATTCAGGAAATAACTTCCGGAACAAATCTTGTTTTTCAATAAACTGCTGGAGGTATTCAGCATTTGGTGAACTTTTGGTTTCAATTAAAAATACCTGTTCTTCTGAGGTTGCAATGACGTCAAATTCACTTCGCAAGTTTAATGCTTTGTTGCGTTTTTTAACCCGGGCCAGAATTGATTCAATCTCACGCTGAAAATATTTTTCCAATACCGGTCCAACTGCCGGAAGTATTATATCTTCCACAATGGTTCCCATTTTATTGGCCAGCTCACCCCATTGCTTATTACGGTTTATTTGTTCTTTCCTGTTTTCTTCTTTAAATGCCCTCATTTCATCTTTGAATTCTTTCATCTCCTGAGAAAGCATATTTACAGATCGTTCTGTTTTACTGCCTTCATAAGCAAGCTCCATCATATATTGTTTTAATTCATCTATTTGTTGCTGGGTTTCCATGATTATTAAAAATTTACGTTCTTAATTAATTTTCTCTTAATAAAGATAAAGATTTATTTGGTAAAAACAATAATTATTCCAATTTATGTCATGGTTAAAAAGTTATATTATAAAATGGCTTTATCTGTTTATTAAATCCGGTAAGCACTGATTGGATGGTTGTATCTGTGCTGGTTAATCCGGTATCTGGCATCTTCTGACGATTTTTTCAAAAAGAATGGCAGACCTTCTCAGTTACTCCACAACAACATCACATTCTTGTTGTCCAATGAGATGGAATTGAATTCTTCGATTCTATATACTATATAACGAATCTTTTTGTCAATCTGGCTTTCTACGGTTTCAATGCATTTGATTAAAAAAGCTTTGTTGATATCTCCCACAATAATTAAATCAATGATTTTTCCGTCCCTTCCTTTGGCAAATTCCCCGGTTAAATAGACCTTCTCCGGATTTCCAAGTTTCTTGATCACTTTTTCTATGATCTGATCAATGCCAATGTACTTCAGCAAAATGTTGCGAATATCCAGGTATAAAGGGTGATTCTTATTGGCCCGGAATATTTTGCGATTACCATTAAGCATGGTATCAAGCATGCCTGCCTCTTCAAAACGGTTAAGCTCCAGGCGGATCGCATTGGTACTTTCATTAAACTCAGTGGACAGCTCCCTGAGATATGAAGTGCATTCAGGATTCAGAAAAAACTTCAGTAAAATGTTTATTCTTGTCTTTGAACTTATAAGGGTTTCTATCATTTGAAATTTATCTCGTATAAATAATAAAATATCCTGGCTTATGGGGAAAAAGAATGGATAATGTTAGAATTTTTGAAGTAGAAATATGCATGCTTTTGAATTGAATCAGGTTGGCTCCGGCACGGCTCCGCCTCCTCAGTCACATCAACTCAGTCAAAAAACTGAAAAGGAAAACGAGTAAAAAAATTACTCAATTAACAAAATTAACGGTTTTTTATATTGAATTCAAAATCATCCATGAAATATTTTTTAAATTTTTATAATATTCGCAGCGTGATGAATTGAAATTTATAGGGAAGTAGTGCTTATAAGCTACATTGAAAAAATATGATATCAATTGTTTATGCATTTTTTTTGGTATGTGAGCTACATTGAAAACCCATAATAACAATTGTTTACGCTTTCTTTGTGGTATATGAACTATATTGAAAACGTTTAAAAACAATATTTTATACTTTTGTAGTGTATGTGAGCATACCAACTTGATATGATAGAGTAATAATTTAAAAGCCCCCAGGCCTCGTTCTTGAAAAAACTGATTACATATCTTCTCCTGACCTTCCTTCTTCCGGCCTCCCTTCCTTTGGCCTCATGGACTAAGCTCCATGCCTTACCTCTGGTGAGGGATAACTTCTATGCTCAGCCTGAACGTAATGATGGAAACATGAATCCTTCCGTTCCAAAGCCTGAAAGCCATGGTGAAAGAATTAAATCCTTGGATCCTCAGCCTGAAAGCCATGATGAAAATATCGCACCTTCCGTTCCAAAGCCTGAACGCAATGATGAAAATATCGCACCTTCCGGACTTCAGCAAGAGCCGCATTCTCCACCGGATATCCAGGATGATCCCCTGGCAAAATTTGATCATTATAACTACCAGGATGGATTAAGTCATGAAAAAGTGCTGGATGCCACCCAGGATCAATATGGGTTTATGTGGTTTGCCACGGCATACGGACTCAACAGGTTCGATGGCCATCATTTTCTGGTTTACCTGCATCAAAAAGGCGACTCGGGAAGCATATCCGACAATTATATTACCTGCCTGGAAGAAGATGCATTCGGCAACTTATGGATAGGAACCAAAAACGGCTTAAACCGGCTGAACCGTAAAACGGAAGTTTTTGAAAAATGGCTGTATGATCCGGATAATCCGGGGTCTGACGGAAATCAATATGTCCGTGAGTTATACGCTGATGACAATGGCATCCTGTGGATTGAGACGGTGGACGGCACCCTGAGCCGGTATGACATCAAAAGAAAAACGTTTGATCATTACCACCATCAGCGGATTTTTCAGGAATATTACGATTATCACGATATTTATGAAGATCATGAAGGCAACCTTTGGATTGGGGGAAGGGATATGGGGCCTTACCGGTTCAACAGGGAAAATGGGGAATTTGTCTTTTATCAGGCCGATAATATTGATTTCACCAAAAAACGTGATAATGATGTGGCGAGCTTTTTCCAGGATGTGCACGGCAATTTTTGGGTATCTGCCACCGACGGGGTCTATTGGTTTTTCCCTCCGGCAAACCGGTTTAAAAAGATGCTTAACACTTCTACTTATTCGATTACGGAAGATCATGACGGTCATGTTTGGCTCGGAACATCGAACGGGGCGATGAAATATCATCCGGAAGACGGACATTTTACGCGGTACCGCCATGATCAAAACAATCCCGGTTCCCTGGGGGATAACCATATTTATAAGGTGTTCACGGACAGGAATAACAACATTTGGTTCTGCACCAACAACGGCATAAGCAAACTGAGTGCCAACAAATATAAGTTCGCTCATTACCGGCATATCATTGGCGATGATAAAAGCCTGTCTGAAAATAACGTGAGTGCATTGATGCAGGACCGGCAAGGCAGAATCTGGGTAGGAACCATGGGTGGAGGACTCAACCTCTTCAATAAAGAAATGAAATCATTTTTGCATTATACCCATGATGAAAATCATCCGGCTTCCATCACTTCCAACCGGGTTTCGGCATTGTACCAGGATGAGAAGGGAACCCTGTGGGTAGGGTTATGGGCCGGACTTGGCTTTAATAAGTTTGAACCGGATAAAGACCGGTTTACCCGGTATGCCATCAGATGGAATTCAAGAAAAAGGGACTGGTACTCGGACTTCCTGGAAGATAAAAACGGAAACTTCTGGCTTGGCATATGGGGGGATTGGGGATTGCGCAAGTTTAACCGGGAAACGGAAACCATCAAAACCGATCAGTATGCACACGGTCCTAAACCGGTCAATGAACATATCAGCGCAATTGCGGTGCAGGATGACAGCCTGGTATGGATTGCTTCTTCTCATAATTACCTGGTTTATTATCATATAAAGAAACAGTCCTACCACCGCATTAATGTCGGCTTTGCAGCAAAGGATCTGAATGATGAAATTAACCGCATAGATTTCCGTAAAGTAAAACAGTCCATTAGGTTGCCGTTCGATAAGAAAAGGTTAACCACCATTTACCACGATGCCAGTCATGATTTGGTCTGGGTAGGAACGAACAACGGGATTTTTGCCATATCGCCTGAGTCGGGCAGGGTTCATGCATTTTCTGAAATAAACCGGGTTTTAAGTGACCGGAATATCAGCGAGGTGATGACCATGCCTGGTGGGAAAAAGGTGCTTCTGGGCACCGGCAAAGGACTGGCAGTGATTGATCCAGGGATTGGTAAGAAACCTTCTGGCATGTCAACTTCAGCCACCGTTCCAAATGCAGAAATTGACCCAAGGTTTGTTGAGAAACCTTCTGACATGTCAACTTCAGTCATCATTGCAAGTGCGGTAATTGATCGAAGATTTGGTGAGAAAGGGAATTTCATAAATGGGAATTCCGCGAAAAATGGGGTAAGCCGGGTAATTAACAGTTATGTGGCAAATACAGGGGTAAGCCGGGCAAATAGCGGTTATTCGCCAGATATAGGGGATAGCAAAGTTAAGGATATTGTATCGCCGGAAAAAGGAAATGACAGTTATTCCTCAAATATAGGGGATAACAAAGGCAAAGATAATGTTTCACCGGAAAAGGGAAATGACAAAAAGATTGGTCATTTTCCTCCGAATACTGGAGATAACCAGGAGAAAAATGGTTATGGATCTATGATTCATTACATCCCTGAATTGAAGAATCAAAAAATTGTTGCCCTGACTGCCGGTCGGCATGGAAAGATTTGGGTGGCCACCAGGCATAATGTCTTTTGGAGGGATAATCAGCAGCAGTTCTCCCGGATAAAGGATACTTTACCTGAGAAGGTCAGCATAAACGATATGGCTGTTAAATATGGGAAGGTCTGGCTGGCTACCAATAGAGGCTTATATACCTGCAACCCTGATATCATGCAGTACAAAAAAATAAAAATACCCGGAAACAATCAGCAAAATGGATTAAGGCATGATGTGATGAACCAGCTGTTTTTCGACCGTGATACCATTTTGTGGATGGCTACCGACAGGGGAATTGTCAGTCATGATCCCACCAGAAATACTTTTAGGACTTTTTTCCATCACCGCAATCAGCCGAATTCTTTGCCTCATAGCTATGTTACGGCCATGGCCCCGGATATGAATGGAAAATTCTGGATTGGAACAAGCAAAGGACTCGGGGCTTTTCATAAAGAAACGAATAAGTTTTA
Organism: uncultured Bacteroidales bacterium; assembly: GCA_964346235.1. Taxonomy (GTDB): domain Bacteria; phylum Bacteroidota; class Bacteroidia; order Bacteroidales; family CAYFUP01; genus CAYFUP01. The sequence continues at coordinate 6,328 of CAYFUP010000125.1, forward strand.
TAATTTGAATACCCCGGATGACCATTGGCTTAGTTCCCATTTAATCAGCGATATCCATGAAGATGCTTATGGGAATATTTGGATTGGTACCACTGATGGGGGACTGAATAAAATGCTTCCGGGTTATGATTCCGTGGTGCATTATCTGGGCAATGGACTCGACAGCTCTGGCTTTAAAGGGATTTATGTGAACGCCATTTATGAAGATAAGCAAAATATCATATGGGTAGGGACAAATAGGGGACTCAACCGCTACATCAGGGAAAAGGATGCATTCGTTAATTATGGACGGAAAGACGGTTTTCCTTCTAACATGGTGAATGCCATTCAGCAGGACGCAAACCATAATCTCTGGCTTGCAGGGGATAAGGGTTTGGTGAGGTTTAATCCCGCCTCCGGGGCCATGATGGTGTTTGATGAAAAGGACGGTTTGCAGTCAGACCGGTTTTCTGCTGCCAGCTTAACCCTGAATACCGGGGAAATGATATTCGGCGGAGAAAATGGGTTCATCCTGTTTCATCCGGATAGCCTGCCGGTCAATAACCATCCCCCTGAAATCCGACTGACGGGTTTTAAAAAGTTCGGCAAAACCGTTCGCAGTGATTTTACCCAAATGGATACCGTCATGCTGGATTATGATGAGAATTTTTTTAGCTTCCGGTTTGCTGCCATGGATTATGCCGCTCCAAAGAAAAATAAATATGCCTATATGCTGGAAGGAGTGGATAAGGAATGGATTAGCACACAGGAGCCGGAAGTGGATTATACCAACATCGACCCCGGTAAATACCGGTTAAAAGTAAAAGGGACCAATAATGACGACATATGGAGCCAGGATAGCAGATCGCTGACCATCATAATCAGTCCCCCGTTTTGGCGTACCGCCTGGTTTATTTTGCTGGTGGTGGTCACCGTATTGTCTTTCATTTTCTATCTGTTCCGTAATCATTACCATCGAATCCGCTATGAACAAAAAGCCCATAAGCTGGAGAAACAATTGCTGCGCTCCCAGATGAATCCGCATTTTATCTTTAACAGCCTGACCGCCATCCAGGGGTATTTTTTCGATAACCAGAATGCTGCCATCACCTACCTGGCCAGGTTTTCCAAACTGGTAAGGCAAATTCTTGAAAATTCCAGGGTGGAATATGTTTCCATGGAGAATGAAATAAAAACCGTTGAAAATTATTTATCCCTTCAGCAATTGAGATTTAGCAGCAAGTTTGATTATATCATTGAGGTGGATCCGGCCATAAACCGCGAAATGATGCATATACCCCCCATGCTGGCCCAGCCTTTCGTGGAGAATGCCATTGAACACGGCATCCTGCGCAAAGCAGGCAAAGGGCACCTCTGGATCAAATACCGGATGAACAACGGGATGATTGATATAACGGTGGAAGACGATGGGATTGGGATTAACTGGGGCAGGGAGCAGGGAGCAGGGAACAGGGAGAAAGAAGCAAGGAGCAGCGAACTGGGAAAATGGAATAAGAAGCAGGGAGAAAGGAACTGGAAAAAAGGAAAGCGGATAAAGGAGCAGGGAGAAAGGAACATGGAGCACGAAAAAGGGAGAAAGGAACAAGGAACAAGTAAATTGGAACGGGGTGAAAGGAACAAGGAGAAGGGAACAGGAATAATAGAGCAAGGAAAAGGGAAAAAGGAACAAGGAGAAAGGAACAGGAAAAAAGGAAAACGCAGAGAGAAGCAGGGAGAAAAGAACTGGAAAAAGGGAAAAAAGAGTGGTGAAAAGGGACAGTTTTCTCTTGGCACCCTGATTACCAGGGAGCGGCTTTCCATGCTTCATCAAAGCAAAAGGAATATATATTTTTCCATTCTGGATAAAAGTGAAATCGATCCGGCAACAAGCGGAACCATCGTGGAATTTTCCGCACCGGTTAAGAAATATGATTAGGAGGAAAAAATTATTTCTTTCGTATGAACCCCTCATTAACGCCCGTTCACAAAACGAGATGA
>CAYFUP010000125.1:8404-9521 GCA_964346235.1 uncultured Bacteroidales bacterium
ATAAGCATGAGGGCTCCATACGGATTGAAACGTAAAAGTTGGTTTTAGAATTTATTATTTATTTGAAAAACAATGGTTTAAATTAAAATTTATCTCGTATAAATCACAAAAGCTGGTTTTATATGGCAGGAATTCAGGAACATAACTTTTACGGAAAGGATTTCGTTCAATATATGGGTGAGGTTCTGAATAATAAGTGGATTTATAACGCACAGAAAAAGTAAAGGAAATAGTCATGCTGAAAATCGTAATCATTGAAGATGAAAAGAAGGCCAGGGATTCGCTGAGGAAAATGATTGAAATGTATGCCGATAATGTGGAACAGATGGCTGAGGCTGAAAATGTGCAGACCGGAACAGAGGCCATCAGGAGGCATAATCCAAACATCGTGTTTTTGGATATTCATATGCCGGATGGCTCAGGCTTTGATGTACTCAAACAAATAGACAAAGTGGATTTTAAAATTATTTTCGTGACAGCTTTTGAGGAATACGCCATCAAAGCATTCAAATTTAGCGCCCTGGATTACCTGCTAAAACCCATTGATCCGGATGAACTGATAAAAGCCCTCGAAATCGCTGAGCAATCCATTGAAAAGGAAAATGCTGCACTCAAGATGGAAGCTTTCATGACCAATATCAATAATATGAAAAACGGGGTGAAAAAAATTGTGCTGAAAACGGCTGAAAGCATCCATCTCGTTCAGGTGGATGACATTGTCCGTCTCGAATCCACCGGCAATTACTCCAGGTTTCACTTCACCTCCAGGAAACCTTTGCTGGTGTCAAAAACCCTGAAAGAGTTTGACGAGATGCTTAATCCATACGGATTTATGCGGGTTCACCAGTCACACCTCATCAACCTCGATCACATTCTACAATATGAAAAGAGCGATGGCGGTTCAATAATCTTATCCGATAATCAGCCGGTTCCGGTTTCAGTGAGAAAAAAAGATGTCCTGCTGGATTATTTTCAGAATATGTAAAAAGTTTGTGAACGTCACCGATTAACAGAAATAAATTTTATATGTTCAAATTTAATTTTACGTTTCTGTTAGGTATCGAAAAATGAAAAAAGACAATTAAGATGTCCTCTCAAACCTATTTGCTGTCCCGGC
>CAYFUP010000126.1:0-9517 GCA_964346235.1 uncultured Bacteroidales bacterium
TAAATGATGAGATGTTCATCTGATTAGGGGGTCAGGTTAAATCGGCAGATTGGTCAGTTTTTCAATAAATAGCTTTATTAATCCGGGCTTCAGGATGACAGGGAACAAAAATCCAAATACTGCCCCGATAAAATGGGCATCATGATTAATGTTGTCCGATCCTTTTCTACTCATATAATTGGAATATGCCAGGTATAAAAATGCAAAAATAATCCCCGGAATCGGGATAATGGCGAACAGATATAGTTTTTGCCAGGGTTCAAAGAAAATGAAGGCAAAAATCATGGCTGACACCCCTCCTGAGGCACCTACCGAATTATAAAAAGGTTCGTCTTTGTATTTTCTTAATGTACCCAGTGATGAAATAATCACAGCGCTGAAAAATAAAATCAGAAAAAACAGCTGAGGTGCAATGAAGATGTTGTCATAATAACTGAAAATATATTCAATACCCTGGCCAAAAGAGTAAAGCACCAGCATATTGATAAGCAAATGAATCCAGTCAGCATGCAAAAATGCATGAGATACCAGTCTGTACCATTGTTTCCTGTGATATACCTGGTAAGGATTTAGCTGTAATTTCATAAAAACGGTTTGGTTGTTAAAACCAATCACAGATACAAGGGAGATGGCTATTATTAAGATAAGGTTTATTGACATAGGTGTTAGTTTAAAATAATATAAATAAGTTCTTTGAGCAGTTCATCAGGCCCGGTGGAAGGATTGTTCAATCCCTTCGACCGCACATCATATTCTCTGAGCGCATGAATGATAGACATTAATTTCTTTGTGGGGTATTTTTTATAAGCCATCAAAAAATTTTTGGTGGCAAATGGTTTAACGTTTAATTCTTTCGCAAGGTTTTGAGTGGAATGATCTTTTATGGAATGCATCGCCATGGTTTTGCTGAAAAAGTTATACAGGGTAAAAATGGTTAACACAAAAGGATGGTTTTTTTGATTTTTTCCAAAATAATCAATGATTTGGTAAGCTTTCTTTTTGTCTTTTTCAGCAAGGGCATTTAATAACTCAAAATTGTTGTAATCCTTATTGATTCCGATGTTTTTTTCAATGTGGGCAGGGGTTATCTTATTGTTTCCGGCCGGAAGGGTAATGATTAACTTATTCAGTTCATGGTTTATTTTGGTGAGATCATTGCCAAGGTATTCATTCAATAAAGCGGAAGCCTTAAAATTAATCTCATACCCTTTTTCTTTTAGCTGGTTTATTATCCAGTCCGGTACCTGATTGTCAAATGGTTTTTTCGACTCAAAGAACACGCCTTGCTGAGGCAGTAACTTGGCTAGCCTGGTGCGCTTATCTAGCTTTTTGTATTTGTAGTTTATCACCAGGATGGTGGATTTCAGCGGATTCTTTACATACAGTTCCAGGTTTTCGAGGTTTTTAATTTCCTGCGCTTCTTTCACCACAACTACCTGATGACTGGCCATCATCGGAAACCTTCTGGCCAGGGTGATTAAGTCTGAAATATTGACGTCCTTTCCATAAAGGATGCGCTGATTGAAGGCTTTTTCTTCTTCCTTCAGAACATTATCGATGATATAACCGGTAATCTTATCAATAAAAAAAGGTTCTTCTCCATATAAAAAATAAATGGGCTGATAGTTGCCTTTTTTTAAATCGCTCATTATCTGATTATAATTCATATTGTTCCATTTCGAATGGTAGAAGCCCAAAAGTAAAGAATTTTTGGTAAGATTTTTTGCTTAATTTAGTTGCTTATTTGGTTCTTGCGCTGGTCGGATAAGGTGGTACTGATCAGGTACTTATTGAAAAAGATGAGATTGCTGATAATTTTGTTGGACAAGTTGGAATACGTCACTAACAGATTTGTCGAATATGGATTTACCCGCACTGAATTTACCGGAATTTGAATTTCGAATCAAGCATAAAAATGATAAAAACCTGATATTTGATGAGATTAGAAAAAAGTATGTCAGGTTAACACCGGAAGAATGGGTAAGGCAAAACATTATTCGCTATTTGGTTGAATATAAGCATTATCCGGGACAACTTATGAAGATTGAGTCCACCATTGCCAACCACCTCATTCAGTTCCGCGGTGATGTCATTGTGTACAACCGACATGTCAACCCGGTATTAATTGTTGAATGCAAAGCACCTGCAGTTTCCATCAATGAAGAAGTCTTTAACCAGGTCCTCAGGTACAATCTTACATTGCATGTGAGATATCTCATGGTTACCAATGGACTAAAACACCACTGTTTTCAAATAGATGCGGTGAAAAACGCTTACCAGTTTTTAAGAGAGATTCCGGATTACCGGAACATGGGATGATATCATATATACTCCCATCCGGTTTGATGTGGAGAAAAGCTTAATCTTCTGGCGCATTCTCAACAGCTTTTACCTGAAATTTGCTGATAAAGGCTTCCGGATATCCTGCCTCTTTTATTTCATCCAGCATCGTTTTGGCAGCTTCGTAATGATCAAATTCTCCTTTGATATATCGGATTAATCCGTCTTCACCAACTCGTTTTTTAACATTCTCAATGGTAAAATAATCTGGTACCACTTCCTTTTGCATGGCTGAAATCTGTATGGTATATTTTACCGTGTATCGCCTTTTGCCGGAGATATAGTGTTCGAGTTCATACAAACGAATAATTTCAGGAACAGCCAGCCTTTCTTTTTCTATGGCTTCTTTGATGCTTTCTGCTTCACTTTTTGTATTATAATTTCCTACATAATATATGCTGCCATAAGGAGTTAAATAGTCTTTCACGGGACGGTTAAACTGTCGAATCTTCTCCCGGTTTTCTTCCGGAGTATTCACTGGTAGCAGTACCGTGTATTGATTCGATTTATTGACATCCATATAGTCAGGCACCTGTAATTCATTTTTCACTTTAAACCGGTCCTTTGCATTCAGTACATGAAAATCCACCCTGCGATTGTATTTTCTTCCTTCAGGAAGATCTTGATCATCAGGCATTTCATTCAGCGCAATGCTGGAATCGTAACTATGCCCTTTTAAAACCAGCCTGTTGGTGTCAATTTCCTGTGATACAAGGTAATTGGCAGCGCTTTTTGACCTTCTTAAAGAAAGTTGTTTGTTGTATTCATAAGATCCGATGTTATCTGTGTGACCGTTAATCAGCAATTTCAGATCTTCATGATTATCCAGGAATTCTGCTATTTTATCCAGTTCTGATTTGGCCTGACCTGTCAGTGAATCCTTATCAAATCCGAACAAAATGCTGCTGAAAGAAACGATTTCATATTGCTGTCCTTTGGGTTTGAACGGCAGGGAAATACTCACCAATGTATCTTGATGGTCACCTGGGATGGATATTTTCTTTTCTATTTTTTCATACTGATTGGAGGAAATTGTTACTAGATAATCACCAGGCAGCATTTTGCGGGAGAATCCTTTATTTGATTTATTGGCTGATATTTCCATCTGCGAGCTGTCTTCCAGATCCTCAACAATAATTTGCGCACTGGGTATTTCTATGTCTTCATTGTTTTGATTGTTAAAGGCTATATTCAGATGGAACAGGGTATCGGCCATGGATTCAATGGGGAGTATCTTATGGATTTCGTATTTCTTTAGTTCATCATTGTACTTTGAGATATAACCAATGAGGTCTTCACCAAAGGATGGAGAAAAGTACTCATCATCCCTGGTGGTATTGATGGGATAACCAATGTTTTCCGGAGTGCCCCAGTTCCCGTTTTCGTCTTTCCTGGAGTAAAATATATCGTACCCACCGATATTATAATGGCCTTTTGACAGGAAATACAATGTTTGTCCGTCAGGCGAAATAAAAGGTTTATTTTCATCAAAAGGCGTATTGATGTTGGCGCCTAAGTTTTCAATATTGCTCCATACGCCCAGACTGTTTATGGTTGCTTTATATAAATCCAGTTCACCAAATCCCTGATCCCGGTAACTGGCAAAATAGAGTGTTGTACTGTCAGCGCTGATACTGGCATGGGTTTCGCCGAAGACTGTATTAATATCGCGGTTGTTCATTCTCTGCGCTTTTGACCAGCTGTTTTCCTCTTCAATGAATACCGAATAATAGAGGTTCTCTCCCAAATCTTCTTTTCTCTTTAAAAACAACACGTTTCCGTCATGAGAAAAAGAACAGGGATAAAAATCTCCTTCAGATCCGATTTGGGGCGTGATGTTGGTCAGATAACCCCATTCATTTTCAATACTGACGGATTTATCATCTGCTTGAATAATACCTGCATGCTCATGATTTTCGGAAGGACCTGAGTGACTGGATTGCTGAAAATGATTTCCGCTCCGGATTGGTGCGGAAGGTAACAAAGAGGTTGTATTTTCTGTTTGATCATTGCGTTTTGCATAAAAGAGGGCATCATAAAATTTTCTTTTGGAAATATAAGCCATTTGTCTGCCATCAGGGGATACAACCACGTGTGTATTGCTGAATCTGTCGTTAATGGAACTGCCAAGGTTAACAAACTTTATTTGTCTTGGATCTTTTTCATTATCAATGGCATTGTGACATTTCTGTATTTCATTGTTAATGATAAACAGGTTTTCTATTTCATCCCGTTCAAGTATTTTCTGCCGGAGTTCGTGAAAAACATTTAATGCGCTGTCAAGTTCATCGGTATATTGATAGGATTTTCCAAGATAAAACAACGTTTCCAGTGGGGCCTGTTCTTCATTAAAATTGCCTTCATTGTATCTGTCGGCGATATCTTGTACAGATTGTTTCAAATAGTGAATGGCCTTTTCATAATCCGTTTCCGAAAACAAATAACAAAGTCCGATTCGGTGTTTAATATTGGCGTTGGTATAGGAAGTGGTATCAATTCTGAGATAAAAATTCAGGGCGTCCAGGTAGTCTTCACTGTAAAAATAAAACTCACCTTCATCAAACCAATCTTTTACTTTGGATTCCGACTGGCCATGACTGATCAGATGAATGCTGAAGGTCAGCATTAGTAATATGAGTACTTTGATTTTATCCATTAAGAATCATATTGGCAACCGGGGTCCTTTTATTATTATCAAACAATAAAAATACTCAATTATTTTTATTTATCAACTGTAAAAGGTATTCATTTTTCCAACCTTTGGTGGTTTTTAACCAGTCTTTTTTTTCTCCGGCTATTTCAAAGCCAATGCTTTGAAAAAGGTTTAAGCTTATTTCATTGTCTTTGGTGATGTTACAATAAACCTGATGAACATTTAATATCTGAAATAAATAATTGACGGTTAAGTTTAACGCCTCCTTGGCATACCCTTTTCCCCTGTACTTTTTCTCTTTTATAAGGATGCCTATTCCAATGCGGTTGTGAAAGGGTTCAAAATCAAACAGATCAATGGTGCCAATGCTTACTGGATCATGATTGCTTTTCAAATCTATCATCAATCTTTGCTGCTTGATATGAAATATGTCCAGATGCGCATTATCCAGATATTTTCTGAGTATATATTTGGAATAAGGAAAAATGGTGTTGCTTATCTCCCATACCTGGGTGTCATTCTCCCACTGGTAAATCAAGTCGAGGTCTTCCGGCTCCAGGGCCCTTAATTCTAATCTTTCACTTTCGGTAAACTGACTCAAAAGAAGCGTTTTGAGCAAACCTACACATTTTTTTTTATTTTTTATGCCCATGGGCAATAAAAAATTTAACAGCGCATTGTTTTGGATGAAATAAACCTGTTATAATGTTCTAAAACAGTATTCATGAAAGGTTGAACTGTCGTTATATGGGTATCTTTAAGAAGATATCAGAAGGAATGATAATTTTGAATTCTTGAGGTCTTGGTGATGAATGCCTCCTTATAACCTCTGGCCCGGAGCGCTTCCCAATTTTGCAGCACTTCATCATAGGATTCATATTCTCCGAAAGTATATCGGTGAAAAGCATCATTTCCTAATGTTACTTTTATTCCATCCATTGTGAGAGGAGAAGCGTTGACCGCATTTTTTAGAGCAATCAGCTGTATGGTATATTTGGAAGTCTCCTTTTTCAGTGCCGGGGTGCCAGGAGCATTATCGGCATTGTTTGACTTGACCGGTTTGTCAGGGTTTTTCGGCAGGGCATTCCCTTTTGAAGTCATTAAATTATCGTGATTGATTTTTTCTATGTTGGTCCGGCTGGCATGGTCCCGGGATTTGGATTTCTGATTTTCAGAATCTGTTGTCAACAGGTCTGCTTCATCATTGTCAGAATTTGTAACCAACACATCTGCTTCATCATTTTTTGAATACCTGTCCGTCAGATTTGTTTCATCATTTTCACCGTTCCTTTTCAGCATCTCTGTTTCATCACTTTCAGAATTTGTTGCCTGCAAATTTGTATCATGATTCTCAGCATTCATGTCTTGAAGATCTGTTTCATCATTTTTAGAAGGGCTATCCGGCAAATCCGCGTGATCACCCCCAGCGCTCCGGTCTGATAAACCTGCATCATCATTTTCAGCGTTTTTTGCCGGCAGATCCCCTTCATCATTGTCAGAATCCCTTGCGAGTAGATCTGCTTTATTTTTTTCCTGACGATCCAAATGAATGTTCAGGGCAACATTGCTCGAATTGTCTTCATCGCTTAAATCAAGATGCCTCTCAGAAGGTTTGTATTGCTTTCCTGCTGCCAGTATTTGATACGTTCCCGGTTCAATTTTTTCCGAGAAAATTCCCGTATTTACCTGTGGCTCGATACTTAGGGTGTCGCCTGATGTGGTGTTGATGATTGTCAGTGAGATGTCCCCGAAGTGATTGCGGTTATCAGAAAGGTTTATTTCCCCGGAGAGGGTCAGAAGTTTACCGGACTTTTCTTCATCGAAATAAACATACTGAATGCCCTGGTGATCGGATTCATTTTGAAAATCCCGGAAATAAAAACCTTTATCAGGATTATTCACCGGTATGTAGGCCAGGTCATTTTTGGTTGTATTCACCGGTATTCCCAGGTTTTTGGGCTTAGAGAAAGTGCCGGAATCATCGGTGATGCTTTTGAAAACATCAAACCCACCCATATTAAAATGGCCTTCAGAGCTGAAGAAAAGTGTTTTATTGTCCGAAGCCATAAAAGGGGTTTCTTCGTTGCGGTGAGAATTGACGGCCTTGCCCAGATTCCTGGCATTCCCCCATGTTCCATCCTGCTGCTTGTAGGACAGGTAAATATCTAATCCTCCATAACCACCGCGCCTGTTGCTTGTAAAAAACAATATGCTGTCGTTTTTTGAAACCGAAGCATGGGTTTCCATGCCTTTGGTATTGATGGTATTGCCAAGTTTTTGGATCTTTTGCCATTTTCCGTCTTGAAAATGACTGACATATATGTTTTCATTTCCTTTGTCTTTCCTTATCAAATAAAGACTTGAACCGTCGTATGACAAGGATGCCGGAACGGCTGTCTCACTGAAAGACATGCCTTTTAGAATTTCTTCAGCATTTGTCCATTGATTGTTTACTTTTTTCGACAGCAATATGGCCGGTTCCCCGTCATTGAATGAATAGTAAACCAATGTTTTACCGTCACCGGAAATAACCGGAAGATCAATCATTTCATCATTGTTTGATAAAACATTCGCCCATTCGGTTCTCAGATTGGAGGGCCTGCTTGCTATTTCTTTGGCATTATTGCAGGTGGTGATTTGATGGTTGACCAGCTCAATGGTTTCCGTTTCTCTTTTGCCTAAATAGGACTGGAACTCCATGTAAGATTGGATGGCGCTGTCTATTTTCTGATTATATTGATAAGCTTTTCCGAGATGAAACAGCGCTTCCACGGGTGCCCTGGTTTCTTTAAAAGAATTCTCTTTATACCGGATGCTTGTATTTTTGGCCGCTTCCCGGAGGAGAGCCAACGCTTTTTTTTCTTTTCCGGTAATCTTCAATGAAGATAAACCTGCCAGAAACATATAGTTGCTGTTATCAGGCTGATATCTCAGCAGGACATTGAATAGCTGCAAAGCGATTTCATATTCCTGATACAATAAATGGTTATTGGCTTCGAAGAATAGATTTTTTTGCTCATTGTGGGATTTTGCATTTAAGTCAATGAGCAGCAGGAATAATATGGAAGACAATATGGTTATTCTGAGTATATTTCTCATATTCGAACAATGTTCATTCGGTTTTATGTACCCAGTAACCAATTAAAAGTTATGGTTCAACCTGTTAAATTTGGTCAAATACATATATCTCCGGATGAACGGATATATTTTACGGATAAACGTAAAAACCAAATCTGTAAGCTCATTTTCTGCCAGGAACTATGGAGTGGCATGAAGGCTGATAATCATCAGGGGCAAAGTGGAAAAGCCATCTTAGCATCATTGTTTTTCAAGCACATTACTTCTCCAGCCGGAAGGAACTCCGTAAGCATGGACGATTTTTATATTGTTTGAACGTGAGATGGCCCCAGGGTTAATACCTGGTTTGCCTTCCGGAACAGGAATATTCAATTCATTGAAATAATCTTTCCAGGCGGGGAAGATCTTTTCCGTCTCAGGATCAATAAATGTCATCGGCTTTAATTCAAAAAACGGATGATAATTATATGCCACGAAGAATGATTTATAGACGAGTTCTGAGCAATAAACCGCCTGATTCATGATTCCATATTGATGGTCATAGGGTTTTCCAATATATTCCATGGCCTCGGCGACTGCTGAATCCAATATGGGTTCGAATGCCTTTCTTACCCGCCCAACAATGACTTTTGAATGGCCATGTTCATCCAGGCTTCTGTTCAAAAAAGTATCTATGGGTGTTTTGCTAACGGATTCTGAAATGGCTTCTATCACCCATTCATTATTTGATTCATCAATATAAACAATTCCTACGTGGGATAAATTGGCATTTTTATAGCCATAGGTAACTTTTTCAATGGCTTCACATAATTCACCACAATCCAGATCCTGAAAAAGCAGATCTCCATTTTTCAGTTGAAAAGACTTTTCAGCGGAATCAATCTCCATGATATTCATCATACAAACAACCATGATCATGCTTATATAGTGCATGCGATTTTTTTATAGGTTTTCCAATAATCGAGCCAGTAATCCGCTGAGTTTTGGTAAAAAAATGATTAATCCCCCGATGGCGGCAGCGGTCACACTAATCAAAACACCTGCTGCGGCTATGTCTTTTATCTTTTTGATGTGCTCATCGTATTCAGGCTCAATCTTATCCAGGACCATCTCCAGCATGGTGTTGAATATTTCAGATACCAATACCAGGGTGATGAACAAGATGACCGTTATCCATTCCGTGGTGCTGATATTAAATAAAAAGCCGGCGGCTATGACAAGGATGGTGAATATAAATTCTATCCTGGCATTGGGCTGAGTGCTTAACAAGGTTTTAAGTCCCCCGAGGGCATGCATAAAACTGTTCTTTCTTCCCTGGCTATTTTTTTGCATCTCTTGAATAATGTATGTTTTTTATATTTACCACGGACAAAATTATAAATATTTTGATAACTAATTAGTGGCTCTAAGAAAACGTCAATAACTGCGTTATGCTCACCTTAAGCA
>CAYFUP010000127.1:0-9508 GCA_964346235.1 uncultured Bacteroidales bacterium
ATTTTAGTATTTTGGATGGGAATACATTGGAGCGTTACCAAAAATGCCAAGATTTCATACGTGATAAATATTTAATTAAACCATTGTATTTCAAACAAATAATCAATTTCAAAACCAACTTTTATGTTTCAAACCGTATGGAGCCCTCATGGTTTTCTCATATCTTTGTTGTGTACGATAGTGAATGAGGGGTTCATCCGTCAATAATATTATTTTTCATTGCTCATATGAAACCACTGAACATTCATTACCAAATAGATTGACCATGAATTACATTGATATTGTATTGCTGATACCTTTATTGTTTGCAGCTTATAAAGGTTTTTCAAAAGGAATAATTTCCCAGGCTGCGGCACTTGCTGCTTTGATTCTTGGTATTATCGGTGCCATCAGATTTTCAGATGTAACTGCTGATTTTCTGGTGGAAGAGTTTAGCATGCAATCTGATTACCTGGCCATTATCTCCTTTGCAGTGACTTTCATTATCATTGTCATCCTGGTGCATTTCATCGCACGGATTGTAAATCGTTTAATAAAAGCGGTCGCCCTGGGATTCCTCAACCGCCTTATGGGAATGTTTTTTTCGGTGTTAAAAGTATCATTTATCATTAGCATTATTTTGGTTCTTTTTATACAGCTTAACCTGAATTTGAAATTCATTCCCAAAGAAAAAACGGAAGAGTCTGTTTTGTTTGAACCCCTGGCCGAATTTGCCCCAATGGTTTTCCCTTATCTTCATTTTGAGGGATTAAATCTACCTGGGTCGGATAAACAAAATAAGAAAGGCATCAGGGACAAACTGAATATATGAAGGAAAGTTTAATTTTTTGCCAACAATAAATATTTTGTTATCAAGTTATTATCTTTGGCGAAATTTATGAAATCTCCTATCTGGATGTAGTTTTTTAATAATAAAGCAGATACGGTGGTTATTGGCAAAGGTTTTCTACGATTATGGCAATATATTTCTCATGAACTATCATTTGCAAAAAGGTTAGGTGGTAATGATGAGGGCTACATAGGGTTTGAAACATAAAAGTTGGTTATAGAATTGATTATATAATTGAAATCTTTCACGTATGAACTTTGTTGATGAATTGCGATGGCGAGGGATGCTTCATGATATGACGCCCGGAATTGAAAAACAGCTTGAAAATGAAGTCACTGCCGCCTATGTAGGAATTGATCCCACAGCGCCTTCACTACATATTGGTCATTTGGTGAGTGTTATGCTCATGAGGCATTTTCAGAAGGCCGGCCACAAACCCATTGTCCTGATTGGCGGGGCGACCGGTATGATTGGTGATCCTTCCGGAAAATCAATGGAACGAAATTTATTGGATGAAAAGACGTTAAGGTTTAATCAGGAATCAATTCAAAAACAATTGGAAAATTTTCTTGATTTTTCTTCTGATGAACCCAATGGGGCTGAGTTGGTAAATAATTATGACTGGATGAAGGATTTCAGTTTTATAGAATTCATCAGGGATATAGGTAAGCACATCACCGTGAATTACATGATGGCCAAGGATAGTGTAAAAAAACGCCTGGGAGTTGAAGCGGAATATGGCATGTCGTTCACGGAGTTTTCCTACCAGCTTGTGCAGGCCACCGATTTTTTACATTTATATCATACCAGGAATTGCAAACTCCAGATGGGCGGATCTGATCAGTGGGGAAACATTATCACCGGCAACGAGTTGATAAGGAGAAAAATAAACGGGGATGCCTTTGCCATCACCTGTCCCTTAATTACCAAAGCTGATGGTGGAAAATTTGGGAAAACGGAGGAAGGCAATGTATGGCTTGATCCGGAAATGACTTCCCCTTATAAGTTTTATCAATTCTGGCTCAATGTTTCGGATGATGATGCGGAAAAATACATCAAAATATTTACTGTGCTGAATCAGCAAGAGATTGAAAGCTTAATAGCCGAACACAGGGAATCGCCGAACAGGAGAATTTTACAGAATAAGCTGGCAGAGATTATAACCACATTGGTTCATTCTGAAAAAGATCTGCAATCGGCAAAGGAAGCATCAGCCATTTTATTCGGTAAAGGAACCAGGGATGCCTTAAACCGTATCAATGAAAAAACATTTCTTGCCATATTTGAGGGAGTACCGGTCTATGAAGTGAACCGCCATGCCATGGATGAGCATGGTCATATTTTGGAGCTTTTTACTGAAACCACCAATGTATTTCAGTCCAAAGGAGAATTAAAACGACTGATAAAAGGGGGTGGACTGAGCATTAACAAAGAAAAAATCAATGATGAAAACCACCAGGTGAAGCAGGATGATTTGCTGAATAACCGATACCTGCTGATACAAAAAGGGAAAAAGAATTATCATATAATAAAGGTTATATAAATCCCGTTAAAATACTTAAAAATGAATGAATTACAATCAAATGAATTTTCCATGGATTCCTCGAACCTGTTGAAGTTTATCATTAAACACTACAGGCCGCTGGTGATTATTACTTTATTGGCTGCTATCCTTTCAGCTGCTGGCTCCTACCTGATATCCCCGAAGTTTACTTCCCAGGCAACTTTTTATCCGGTGAACATCACGGAATACTCTGAAGAATCCGAAGCTGAACAGGCGCTTCAGATTGTGCAATCCCACGAAATCAAGGAAAAACTCATCGAGGCTTTTGACTTGTATGATCACTATGAAATTGGGAAAGACGATCCTCAGCGTATGCATTACATCTTGAATGAGATGCGCAGCAACATCAATTTTAACAAGACTTCCTATGATGCCATTCAGGTAAAAGTGATGGATAAAGATCCGGACCAGGCAAGCAACATGGTGGACTCCATTGTACGCTATTATAACGAAAAAATCCGGTCGATGCACCGCATTAAAAGAAAAGAGATGGTCGTCATTATGAAAAATGAGCTGGAAAAAACGCAGCAAGAAATAGACAGCATGCATCAAGTCATGCTAAGCATCGGAAACAAAGAGGGCATGTTTGATTTTGAGCTGGTGAATACCGAAGCTTCGAACAATAATAAACAAGCGCAAGCCCTGCAGGTCAGGAAAAGATTAAAAGCCTTAAACGGTGTGCCGGCACAATACCAGATTGCCAATGCGAAACTTCTCGAATTGATGGAATACTATGCAGATATCAAGCAAACCTATGATCAGAATGTCATGGAGTTTAATAAAGAAATTGCCTATTCTTTAATGGTGAACTATCCTTATCCGGCAGATAAACGATCTTATCCCATCCGGTCACTGATTGTGATTATTTCAACCATTTCAGCATTTATTCTGGTGCTGGTGATGCTCCTGATTATTAATAAACTAAAAAAGCAATCAATCCTCAGGTAGCAAGAAAAACAGCATTGCTTTTATAATCTCCAAAGGGAAAGTAAAGCCAGATGGGAAATATACTGAACAACACAACGGGATTTCTTTTTAATGGATTAAAAAACGAGAAGCTTTGGATATACGGGATATCCATATTGTTTTTGGCTGTTCATGCCTATTATACCATAAACAATGAAAGTCTGCTTTTTCTTGCTTTTCCTTTTATGCTTGCCATGCTTTACCTTGGCTTATTTCATTTGAACATCCTGTTTTTTATTGTAACCTTTTGCATTCCCCTGTCCATTCCGCTGAGCGATTTGGTGGGGGGACTAAGCATTGATATGGCTTTGCCCACGGAACCGGTCATGTTTTTTATGCTGTTGATAATACTCATTAAATTACTAAAAGACAATGGATTTGATAAAAAATTGTTGAAACACCCTCTGACAGTCGTCATCTTGATCAACCTGGCATGGATTTTAATCACTTCTATTTTCAGTACCATGCCTGTGGTATCATTTAAGTTTTTCCTGGCCCGTTTATGGTTCATCATGGTTTTTTATTTCCTTGCTTTCCAGTTATTTAAGAACTATAAGAACATTGACAGATACTTTTGGGTGTATATGATTCCGCTTACGATTGTGATTTTTTATACGGTGTTTAAGCAAGTTGGATATGGACTGCTTAATCAAAAAGCCGCACATAGTGCCATGGTTCCGTTTTTCAACGATCATACCTCATATGGGGCAATATTGGCCATGTACATTCCGGTTTTGTTTTTTTATGTCTTCAGGCACCATTTCAACAATAATTTCACAAAAGCTTGGGCATTTGTATTGTTGGTAATTTTCTTCATTGCCGAAATATTATCTTATAGCCGTGCAGCATGGGTAAGCATTGTGGTGGCTTTTATGCTGTGGATTTTAATGAAATTAAAAATCAGGCCTTATGTGCTGTTCACTTTAGCAGGGATTCTGGTGATGGTTTTTTTTGCTTTTCAAAATCAGATTATTTATAAACTGGAAAGCAATCAGGAAGAATCCTCTTCGAACATCATGACCCATGTATATTCCATATCCAATATAACTTCCGATGCTTCCAATGTTGAGCGGATAAACCGATGGGCAAGTGCCATCAAAATGTTTGAGGAAAAGCCTTTTCTTGGATGGGGACCGGGAACTTATATGTTTCAATATGCCCCTTTCCAGTTATCGAGGAACCTGACCATTATTAGTACCAATACCGGGGATATGGGCAATGCCCATAGTGAATTCCTTGGACCGCTTGCAGAATCGGGAATTCTTGGCACGTTGACATTCGTGCTGATAGTTATATTTTCCATCATTACCGGATCAAAAATATTTTTCCGTGCCAGGAGCAATAAAATAAAGTACCTTGCCCTGGGCATTTTATTGGGACTTATTACCTATTTTGCGCATGGATTATTGAACAATTTCCTGGATACTGATAAAGCATCCGGTCCATTCTGGGGCTTCCTGGCGGTTTTGGTGATTCTTGATGTGTATTATAAAGAATACGCTGATGAAGCACTTTCCGCTATGATGCAAACGAAATAGGCACTAGAAGATTTAAAAAAATTCAATTCCAATGATTGATATGTCATCAAAAATGGCTGAATTCCCTTTATAGATATTCTGGTTTTCTATGATTTCTTCAATGTTATCGGTAATGTTCTCTTCATTGGAAATGGCCTGAACGATTTCTTTGGTATCATATTCTATTTGGTTTTCATGAATTAATTCTACCAATCCGTCGGTGTAACACAATATTTTACAAGGGCCTTTAATGTGGTGTTTTCCTTTGGCAATGACCGGCACTTCTTCCAGCATTCCAAGTCCGATGCATCCATTGGTCAGGTAATCAATTTCATGGTTATCCAAATCATAAACAATGGGAGGATTATGTCCGGCATTGATATATTCTATCTCTTTAGTTTTCCTGTTTATTCTTGCAATAAAAAGGGTGATGAACTTTTCACCGTTGGCAATTTCCATTACCCTGTCATTTAACCTGATAATCAGATCTTCCAAACCAATGGAAGCAGTAAAAAGGGCCCGAAGGTTCGCCTGGAAATTAGACATAAACAAGGCTGCAGAAACTCCTTTTCCGGAGACATCAGCGATGCAGAATCCCTGGTGCTTATCATCCATTCTAATGAAATCATAATAATCTCCGCCTACTTCGAAATGTGGATAGTAAAATGCACTGACCTGAATTTCTTTATTGTGCGGTAATTTGCTTGGATCGGGAATCAACATGGATTGCATCTGGGAAGCAAACTCAAGTTCTTTTTTTATCGATTCCTGCTGCAGGCTTTCCTTATAAAGCCTGATGTTTTCAATGGCAACAATGATAATGTTGGAAAGGGTTTGTATGAAGTGAAGATGTTTGATGGTCGGACTGATGCCCTGCATTTCTTCTTCAATATCTCCAATCAGCACAAAAGCGAGGGGTAAATTATTGTTGTAAACCGGTATAAGCACATCAAAATGCTTCAGGTATTCATGTTCGGATGTCGTTACATTTGAAATAGATTTGTAAGGGAGCAAATCCTTTTTCACATCAATCCTGTCAGCAATCTCTTCGTCAGATAGTCCTGATTTTAAGATGCATTCCCAATCCTTTCCATATTTGTATATGATGATTTGGCCAATGTTCAACTCGCCGCGCAAAATATTCACATAACGTTGTAAAAGCTCTTCCTGCGACAAATTTTCATTGATTGCCTGTGTGATATCAAGTAAAACATTTAACTTGAAAGAAAACAGTTTTAACCTTTTTAATGAGGTATTTGCCATATAAATTGTATTATGCCTTTACCCGTTCTGCATATGTTTTGCTTCTGGTATCTATTCTGATGATTTCTTCATTGTTGATGAAAATGGGCACATTGATTTTGGCTCCGGTTTCCAGGGTAGCTGGTTTCATCGCGGTAGAAGAGGTGGTATCCCCTTTTACCCCGGGTTCCGTATAGGTTATCTGCAATTCCAAAAAAGGAGGCAATTCGCAGGAAATGGGTGTTTCAGTATCGGCATGATAAATGATTTCCACATTTTGTCCTTCTTTCAGAAATTCCGGGGAATCAATCAGCTTTTCCTCAAGGGTGACCTGCTCATAAGTTTCGAGATGCATGAAGTTATAACCGATGTCGTCTTTGTATAAAAACTGATAAGGCCTTTTTTCAATTCTTGCCTCCTCTACTTTTGTGCCTGATGAGAACGTATTTTCAATCACCTTTCCGGTAGTCACACTTTTCAATTTGGTTCGGACAAATGCGGCTCCTTTGCCAGGTTTTACATGCTGAAAATTTACAATGGTATATAAGTCATTGTTATATTTGATACACATTCCGTTTTTAAAATCTGCTGTGGATGCCATATATTAATTGTTTTTTGCAAAAATATATTATTTAAATCAAATGATCTTAATTAATGACTGGATTTTTAGTTAATTATCTGTTTTTATCAGTTCATATTTCAAATTGTCATAAGAAATCAAATCCATTCTTAATGATCCCACAATCAATTCAAATTTTACCCTTATGGGTATGAAATTACCGTCATCGGATAACCACAGGCTCATGTCGTCTTTCGATTTAAAGATTCTGCCAGGCTCTACAATAGGACCCAGCAGGATGCAGTTGAAAGTACCAAGCTTTGTTTTAATAATTTCTGTTCCCTTATATACGACATCAAAGGGAAAAATCTCATCATCAAAGAAGGTAATAATGGGGATGGTATCGCCGACGGCATAGTGATCGAAACCTTCTTTTCGAATCCAGTAAAAGGTGGACACAATATCGAGGGTGCCTTCCGGAATTTTATGAATCCCGGATTTTTTGCTGAATACCTGGTTGCTTTTATGCAAGAATGTTGTCTCGTTATAAAAAGTGTACCTGCCTTCGGTAATATCCCTTATCGACCGGTAGGGCAAACAATTATCCGGATTAAAATAGCTAACAAACAAATCCTCAACATTAAAAAGAATATCTGTAATGCCGGTGGTCTTCCCTTTTGCCACAGAATGGTAAACCTTTTTATTTCTGTAACTCGTTTCCCTCAGGCTTACAGTCGCATACCCTCCTTTCACCGGACCGAATTTGATGGAAAATTTCAGAAATTCTCCCGGTTTAAATGGCAAATGGTTATGCTGACCGATCCCATGAATATGTAACAGCAGGATGCCAAAAATCAGCAATTGGTATTTGAGGTTCTTGTACATGCTTTTCCATCAAACGTTTTTTATGAACGCCAATATGCTAATAATATTTTGCATACCAATCGTTCTTCAGGTGCTTGACCAATGATGGTTCATGTTAAATCATTTTCTTTGGTTTCGTGGCCACAAAATCTTTTAAATAATAAGGTTCAAAGTATGCCGTATTTTCAATTTCATGTTTCTTATATTTTGATAAGGCTAAATTCACCATGTTCCTGGCAGAAGGATACACCCCCTCTATAAAAATGGCGTTCGGGCTCCGGATAATATTTTTTGCTTTTTTCCCTCCATCTCCGAAAAAGAAAATTTTCTTTTCTGATAACAATCTTTTTAAGAATTGTTCATCAAGAATGACAGCCGAAGTGTTTTGCATGATTTCAAGCTGGTTATTAAAAAGGCAGGTATATACCTCCATTCTTCTTGCATCCATCATGGGGCAATATAACGCATCCGGCTGATTTTGAAAATGAAATGCTCCAATAGTCAATATTTCCAGGGTTGGAATGGCCAGCAAAGGAATATCCCTGGCATAACAAATCCCTTTGGCCGTGGAAATGCCGATTCGAAGACCCGTATATGAGCCAGGTCCCTTGCTTACAGCCACAGCACTAAGTTCTGAATATTTTAATGAGTGTTTTGTTAATGCTTCGTTTATAAAAATTGACAGCAAAGAGGCATGAGATTGTATTTCATTGCTTTCTTTGTAAAAAAGGATTTCATTATCTGCTGATAAAGCGACAGAACAAACGGAAGCAGAGGTATCTAAATGCAGAATATATATCATGTCAATATTCAGGTTTTTTACAAATAAAAATATTTTATGTCATTATTTAAACAACGCAGAATGGAAAATAGATGAAACCTCCATGTCAAAGCTTTAAACACACAAGAACATGATCAAAAAAAAAAAATTAGGTTCCATCTGACCTTATAAAAAACAATTTTGAACAGATGAATAAAAATGAAAAAACAATCGGGGGTATTGGAGGTGTTACGTTCATACGTAAAAAGGGGTTAAAAAGGATCACCATCAAACTGAAACCCTTTGAAGGCATTGTGGTGAATTATCCATATGCCTTAAATATTCAAAGGGCGGAGCATTTTGTAATATCCAAAACCACATGGATCAATAAAAACCTGGAAAGAATCAAAGAATTGGAAAAGAACAGGAAAATATTTTCAGAAGGACCATTTACCAGGTTTCATCAAATCATATTCAGGCCTCAGAATAGAACGGATTATGCAGCAAGAATTAAAGATAATCAGGTTATTGTTAGTTTTCCGAAGGAAACAGCCATTGATGCTGCGGAATTGCAGTCCTTTATTCGCAACTTGTATGAAAAAACCTTACGGAGAGAAGCAAAAACCGTTTTGCCGGATATGGTGGAAAGACTTTCCGCATACCATGATTTGAGATATAATAAATTGTATTTTAAAAACCAAAAATCCAGGTGGGGGAGTTGCTCAACAAAAAACAATATTAATTTAAACATCCATTTGATGAGATTGCCTGAGCGTTTAATGGAATATGTGATCCTTCATGAATTAGCGCATACCTTGCATAAAAACCATGGAAAAGAATTCTGGAGGACTTTAGAAAAATTTTATCCCGAATATAAAAAAGCCAAGAAAGAACTCAGTCATTACAGTCCGCTGTATTACTAGTTTTTTATTTCAATATAATGAAAGGACACATCCAGAATATCCGATAAATCCTCTCCTGCTTCCAGGATGACTTCATCTTCTTGGTCATAGTACCAGTTTAGTTTGGCTTTTAGTCCTTTTTTATTCAATCTAAGCAATTTATTAATGATATCAATGATATATTTTGATGAAGCGGAATTGAAATATTGAAGCTTTAAATTAATTTCAAAATCAATGTTATTATGCGGAGCTAAGGGTTTGAAACGAAATAACCTGTACATTTAAACTTGTTCTTTTGTCCCTTG
>CAYFUP010000128.1:0-9492 GCA_964346235.1 uncultured Bacteroidales bacterium
CCATATCAACTCCTTTCTCTCCTTTTAAAAAATTAATGTATGCAATTTCATTGCATCCACATGCGGATCCACAATAATCAATATCTATATAAATGGTATCAAAGTTAAGATGATAAACCAATTTATTCAGATGAATAGAATCAATTTCAGAGTTTTCTATTGCCTTTAACTGGTTTTTTCCTGATAAACCAATAAGCATGATGGCAACTAAAATCGTTGTTAAGGTAATGATTCGTTTCATGATATTTACTTTTTGGAGGTTTATTTTCAGGCATATAAATATATTAAATTTCTATTAATTATGCAAAAAAACAATTAAAAAATTAGGGGAATGAACAATCAACGAATCTCTATAATTATTTAGCCCTGCCGCTAAACAATTTCTTATTTTTAATTGTTCTAAATAACAGTTAATCGCATTGGAATAATAAAATTGTTGAATCTAAAAATTAGAGAATTATGGCTTTCGAATTACCAAAATTAGACTATCCATATGATGCCTTAGAACCATATATTGATGCCAAAACCATGGAGATACATCATACCAAGCATCACGCAGGATACACAAATAAATTAAATGCCGCCATTGAAGGCTCGGACATGGAAAAGCAAAGCATCGAAGAACTGCTTTCTAAAGTATCAGGTTTACCTGTAGCTGTGAGAAATAATGGTGGTGGTTTCTACAATCACAAACTTTTCTGGAAAAACCTTTCTCCCAACGGAGGCGGGGAACCAGGCGGTGCTTTAGCCGACGCCATCAACAAGAAATTCGGTTCATTCAGTCAGTTTAAAGATGACTTCACCAAAGCCGCCCTCGGTCGTTTTGGTTCGGGCTGGGCCTGGCTGATTAAAAATGGAAATGACATCGAAATAACATCCACACCAAACCAGGACAGTCCGGTGATGGATCTGGCTGAAGTCAAAGGCACTCCGCTCCTGGGTATTGATGTATGGGAACATGCCTACTATCTAAAATATCAAAACAGAAGGCCTGAATATGTGGAAGCCTTCTGGAACGTCGTTAACTGGGATGAGGTAGCAGCTCGTTACACTGGTTAATTTTCTTCATTGTTTGTTGTTTTTGTGGTAATCCGGGTGCTGTTTTCATAACGCCCCGGATTTTTTTTAGAATAATATTATGTAGTTTTCATAGTCCCATAAATAGTGGCACTAAGAAAACTAACAAGTTATTCTAAAGTGGTTTTAAGAAGGCGTCAAGAACAAGGCATGCGATCCTTAATTATCAGGAGTTTACTGGTCGTAAATGACTGGTGCTTAAGGTGAGCATAACGCAGTTGTGACGTTTTCTAAGAACCACTAAATAACGCCTCAGTAATAAAGAAAAACCATTATACATGAACCACTTCCCATAAGCTGCAGCAGTTGCCTCCATGGGGGCCTATATATGGATCACTTCTCCGTAAGCTGCTGCCGCAGCTTCCATGATGGCCTCAGACATGGTCGGATGCGGATGTATTGACTTGATGATCTCATGTCCGGTGGTTTCTAAGTTCCTCGAGACAACCATCTCACCTATCATTTCAGTCACATTGGCACCAATCATATGGGCTCCCAGCAACTCTCCATATTTTGCGTCAAAGATCAATTTTATAAATCCTTCCTTTTCCCCGGCGGCACTTGCCTTTCCTGAGGCGGTGTAAGGGAACTTCCCGACTTTGATATCATAACCTGCTTCCTTTGCCCCCTTTTCAGTGTATCCCACTGAGGCTATTTCCGGTACCGTATATGTACAAGCCGCAACATTATTATAATCAATGGGATACGGATTTTTACCGGCTATCTTTTCCACACAGGCTATCCCTTCAGCAGAAGCCAGATGTGCAAGGGCCGGACCGGGAATCATATCTCCGATGGCATAGATGCCCTCAATATTGGTCCGGTAAAATTCATCCACCTTCACCTTGCCATTATCCATTGCAATGCCCATTTCTTCAACCCCGATGCCTTCAATATTGGCAGTCACACCGACAGCCGAAAGCACCACATCGGCTTCCTTTTCTTCTGTTCCTTTTTTTGTCTTGATGGTTACGTTGCATTTCTTTCCACTGGTATCCACTTTTTCTACCGTAGAGTCAGTCATTACTTTTATGCCTTTTTTCTTAAAAGATCGTCCAAGCTGCTTCGAAACCTCTTCATCCTCCAGCGGAACAACATTGGGCATATATTCCACCAGGGTTACTTCAGTACCCATGGTGCTGTAAAAATAAGCAAACTCACTGCCTATGGCTCCTGAACCAACAATAACCATAGACTTGGGCTGATGCTCAAGCGTCATGGCTTTGCGGTATCCAAATATTTTCTTTCCATCCTTTTTTAAATTGGGAAGCTCTTTGGAGCGTGCCCCGGTGGCCAAAATAATGTGCCGCGCAGAGACGGTCTTCTTGTTGCCGTCTTTATCTGTTACCTCCACCTTGTTTTTATCCGTCAATTTGCCGGTTCCCCGGACAGTCTCTATCTTGTTTTTCTTAAATAAATACTGAATTCCCTTGCTCATGCCATCGGCAACCCCTCTGCTGCGTTCAATCACTTTCTTAAAATCATGCTTTGGTTCTCCCTCCAGGGTAATTCCGTAATCGCCTGCATGTTTTAGAAATTCAAATACCTGGGCACTTTTTAGCAGGGCTTTGGTCGGAATACAACCCCAGTTCAGGCATACCCCGCCTAACTCTTCCCGTTCCACCACTGCTGTTTTTAATCCAAGTTGAGAAGCCCGTATGGCAGCTACATAACCACCCGGACCGCTTCCAATAACTACAATATCGAAATCCATATTATTCATTTTTTCTGATTTTTAATTATTAGTAATTCTGTGTATCTAAATCATTTCACTTTCCTTCATGATGAAGGATTCATTAATAAACTTTTTAAGGCATAAAGCCTTCGTTCATGTTATGGAAATATTTGATGCTGCAGGAAACCATAAAGCATATTTTATGACATAAAATTACTGATTCAATCAAAGTAAATACATTTTCATAGCTTGTTTTGTTTAGGATCATGTTTTACGCCATGTTCTCCGCTGAATCAATTTGACCAGCTTGCCGATAATAAAAAGCAGTATCAAAGATAATATAATGGCAGCACCTGAAGGCATATCCAAATAATAAGATAATAAAAGACCGCTCACCGAACCGATGAAAGCGATGATCATGGAATATATGATAATGGTTCTGAATGTATTGGTAAATGAATTGGCAATGGTCTGTGGAATGGTTAATAAGGAAATGACCAGGATAATTCCTACTATTTTTATGTTTAACACGATGGTCAGCGCAACCAGACTTATCAAAACGTAATTTACCAGGTTAATGGGTACCTGATGGGTTCTGGCATATTCCTCATCAAATGAAATAAAAAGAATAAGTTTATAAAACAGAAGGAAAAAACCGACAATGATAAAAGTAATGGCAAACATCAGCCATAAATCTAAGGCTGAAACAGTCAGTATGCTGCCAAACAGATAACTAAGCAAATTGGGCGCATAACCCGGGGCAAGATATATAAAAAGAATGCCAATGGCCATTCCGAAAGACCATAAAATGCCAATGGCTGCGTCTTGTCTGACATTGCTTTTTTTGGTGATAAACTCTATCGCAAGCGCTGCAAGTATTGAAAACACTGAAGCACCCAATATGGGACTTATGCCAAGATAATATCCTATACCAATCCCTCCGAACGAAGCATGGGTTATCCCTCCACTAATAAAAACAATCCGCTTCGAAACAATGTATGTTCCTATGATGCCACAGGTAATGCTTGCAAATACCGCAGCCATCAGGGCATGGGTAAAAAACTGATAAGAAAATAATTCACCAATAATGTTTAACATATCAATGTTGTTTTAAGACCTGATGCGGAACATTTCCATGGGTTATCAGTTGTATCGGACAGTTATAGGCTGACAACTGTTCTTCTGTTATGACATTGGACTTGTGATAATTGAATGTCTTATTCACGCAGGCAATGGTTTTAACATAATAGGAAATGGTTCCGATATCATGGCTTACAATGATGATGGCCATTTTCTCATTTAAGAATTTAAGCAGTTCATATAGTTCTCCTTCAAACTGGCTGTCAACAAATGTATCGGGTTCATCCAGAATCAGCAAAGCCGGGGAGGATATAATGGCCCGGGCAAGCAAGACTTTTTGCATCTGACCTCCTGATAGTTCCCCTATCGGACGGTGGTTAATTCCTTCCATATGCACTTGCTTCAATACTTCATCAACCTGCTTGCGATCCTTCCTGGAGTAAAACAACATGGTCTTTTTATCAGACATTAAGCCGGATAAAACCACATCTTCCACAGAGATGGGAAATTTTCTGTCGATGTAGTTGTTTTGAGGCAAATAACCAATATGGGCAGCATTTGTCCCTTCCTTATAATAATGAATCTTTCCCTGAACAGGTTTAATCAACCCCAAAATGAGCTTTATCAGGGTGGTTTTTCCACCGCCATTGGGCCCTACCACACCAATAAAATCATTTTCATAAACAGGCAGATTTACATCGTCAAGAACCGTTTCATGATTATACCTGTATGATACATCCACTAATTCTAAAATTTTATCCATTCTTTCTTTGACTTTTAAGATTTGTTGTCAAAAACAAAAGCTTTTATAGAATGCCGGTTTCAAGCGCCTGCTTCAACTTCATGGTCATCTCGTCCATGTTTTTCAGCCAGTCTTCGCTCAGGGGATCCACCTGTACAACCGCCCCCCCAATCTCATCTGCAATGGTCCTGGCATTTTCCATGGGAAATTGCTGTTGAATGAGGATGGTTTTAATGTTTCTTTCCTCAGCTACATCGATTACTTCTTTGATGGTTGCTGCAGTAGGTTTTTTTCCTTCCACCTCTATGGAAATTTGTTCCAGTCCGTAGTCCCTCGCCAGATATGACAAGGCGGGATGAAAAATAATGAACTTTCGATTATTTAAATCAGAAAATCGTTTCTGGATAACCCGGTCAATGCTATCGATGCTTTTCATAAATTTTTTATACCTGTCCCCGTAAAAGTCTATGTTTACAGTATCCAATTGTTTTATCGCATCATACATGTTTTCAATCACAATCTTTACCTGTTTCGGAGAAACCCATATATGCGGATCATAATGCTGGCGCCCCCCATCTTGAACACCATGTCCCTCACGAGCACCATGAATATCATGTCCACCTTGCCCATTATGCCTGTCATATTCACCATGAGCATCATATGCGCCATGAGTATCATGTCCTTCATCTCCATCTTGGGCACCGTGATGATGATGCCCTTCAATCAGGTTAACTCCTTCAGCGGTGTTGACAATTTTCAGCGGTTTGTTTGTCTGCTTGATATTATCCAGGTAATTTTTTTCGAATTCCAGGTATCCCATCTTAAAATACATGTTGGAATTCACCAGGCGTTGCATTTTTCCGGGAGGTGGATCATAGGTAGCCGGACTGGCACCTGGGGGAATCAGAACATTGATATCATACAAATTTCCAACCAACTGTTCCGTAAAATATTTTTGAGGCAATATACTGACGCTGATGGTTGCTTTTTGCTGTTCACCCTGTGTGCTGCAGGAACCTAACATCACTATCACCAGCACTATCAGAAAGAAGTAATTGAATCTTTCCATTGAATCCATGATCTTCATTCCTAGTATCACCGATGCATATCACTTACATAAAACCGCACTGCATCAGGGACTTTTGAGTATATTATCGATTTTATCCAACTCTTCATTGCTCAGTGTGAGGTTGTCAATCACCCCGAGATTATCCTCAAGCTGCTTTACAGAGCTTGCGCCAATGATGGCAGAGGTTATCTCCGGCAACCTGAGTACCCAGGCCACTGCCATTTGTGCGAGGGTTTGGTTTCTTTCTTTGGCTATCTCATTGAGGGCCTGTACGCGTTTAATGTTTTGTTCATTGACTTCCTCTTTTTGCAGATGGCCATATGATTTGGCAGCCCTCGAATTTTCCGGTATCCCCTTAAGATATTTACTGGTGAGCAATCCCTGAGCCAAAGGCGAAAATGCCACGCAACCAACACCGTTAGCTTTCAGCACATCTGTCAATCCATGCTCAATGTCCCGCTTAAACATGGAATACTTCACCTGGTGAATCAAACAAGGGGTACCCAGCTTATTGAGAATATCAACAGCCAACTGGGTGTCATGAGGAGCATAATTTGATATGCCTGCATACAGTGCTTTCCCCTGACGGACAATGTGATCCAGTGCTCCCATGGTTTCCTCAATGGGGGTATTCGGATCAGGCCGGTGGTGATAAAAAATATCCACATAATCCAGTCCCATTCGCTGAAGACTCTGGTCAAGGCTTGAAATAAGGTATTTTCTGCTTCCCCAGTTGCCATAGGGTCCCGGCCACATATCATAACCCGCTTTTGAGGTAATAATCATCTCGTCCCTGTAAGGCTTAAGATGCTTTTTAAGCAACCTGCCAAAATTTTCTTCAGCAGTGCCATAAGGCGGACCATAATTATTGGCCAGGTCAAACTGGGTGATTCCTGAATCAAAAGCTTTGAAGACAATGTCTCTTGCTACCACCTGGTCATTATAGTCTCCGAAATTATGCCATAATCCCAGAGAAATGGCAGGTAAATCTATACCGCTATTACCACAACGACGGTAAGGCATTGTATCATACCGGTTTTCTGCTGCTTTGTAATGCATAAGTCAATGGTTTTTAAATATAATTATTAATAGTATAAAAGAATAATACAAGTTAATAAGGCATGATGTTCGTGGATAATTTTATCTCTTTACAAAGATACAATTCATAGACAGAAAACCTTGACTTTACCTTAAAATCTCCATACGGCTTGCATCAAGCCGCAGAAATATAAACAGCATCAGGGTAAAGGACCATAATGATGATCCGCCATAACTGATAAATGGCAGTGGAATTCCGATTACCGGCATCAGGCCTATTGTCATTCCAATATTGATGGCAATATGAAAGAAGAGGATTGAAACCACGACGTATCCAAATATCCTGCTAAACTGGGATCTTTGTCGCTCGGCCAGGTGAATCAGCCGTAAAAGCAAAAGGATAAACAAGCTCAGTAAAACAAATGATCCGATGAATCCCCATTCTTCGCCTACCGTGCAGAAAATAAAATCCGTGCTCTGTTCAGGCACGAAATCAAATTTGGTCTGGGTTCCATTCAGAAAGCCTTTGCCAAAGTACCCTCCTGACCCGATGGCTATTTTGGACTGATTCACATTATAGCCGACACCCAGGGGATCCGATTCGATTCCCAAAACAATGCTTATCCGTCTTTGCTGATGTTCCTGCAATATATTGTTAAATACATAATTCACAGAATAAGTAAATGCGATACTGCCCATTAAAAACAATAAAATGACCGGAATCAGTTTCAGTTTATGAAAATATCCGTAAACAAGAAAATAGGCTGATGCCAGCAATAAGGCCCCGATAATAATAAAATAGCTGGAAATATTCAGGTCAAAATGACTGTTTATAATCCATGCTGCTCCAGCTATGGCTGAAATAATAAACGCCCCAGCAATGGATTGCTTGAGGGAACGACCCAGGATGGTGTAAATAATGATCCCTAAGGCGGCCAAAACCAGGATGATATGTAGCTTATTCAGCATGAGGGAAGCCAAAAACAAAGCGGCAAGAATCATGGCAATCAAAAGTACGACAGCCGACAGTCCCTCCCGGAACAAAGGCAGCAACAGGGCAATATAAACCAGCGAGGATCCCATATCATGCTCCAGGACAATCAATATCATGGGCAACAATATAATGAGCAATGCGATTCCAAATGCTTTCAGGTTTTTCAGGGAGAGGTTGTAGCTGCTTACATACCTCGCCAATGCCAGTCCCGTCAAAAATTTGGCAAACTCAGAAGGTTGAAAGCTAAAATTTCCCAACTGAAACCAGGCTCTTGACCCGTGAATCTCTTGTCCGAAAAACAACACAAAAATCAGAAGCAAAATGATAATGCCATAAAAAACATAAGCAAAAAATGAATAGAAACGGCTATCAATCAGTAGTACAATAAAGGCAAGAAACATAGAGGCAGCTATCCAGACAAACTGTTTGCCATATTTCTGGCTCATATCGAAGATATCCGGATGGGCCTCTGTATAAGCAGAAGCATAAATATTTATCCAACCAATGAATACCAGGCTCAGGTAAACGAGGATGGTTAACCAGTCGAGGTTTGCTATCAGATTAATCTTTCTTATCACGTCTGTTCAATAAATTTACATCCAACACATATTTTTCCAGGTCAGGCCTGCTGATGGTATCTTTCAGGTATTTTTCAATCATCAGTCTGGCTATGGGAGCTGCCCAGTAGTTTCCATATCCACCGTTTTCAACATAAACGGATATGGCTATCTCCGGGTTTTCCCTGGGAGCAAAAGCAATAAAAATCGAATGGTCCTCACCATGCGGATTTTCAGCTGTACCGGTTTTTCCGCATATGGTGATATCCTGCATTCTGGCACGCCAAGCCGTACTTCCGGAGTCCCATCCTCCGTTAACCGCCAAATCCATGCCTTCTATAATGGGCTCAAAATCTGAAGAATCAATCGAGGTATGAATGGGCTCCTTATATTCCTCATCGATATCAGGTTTTCCTTCAATGTTTATAATAATATGTGGGGTATAATAAAATCCCCTGTTGGCTATGGCTGCAGCAATATTTGCCATTTGCAGCGGGGTAGTACTAATCTCACCCTGTCCAATGGCCAGCGAATAGAGAGTCAGGGAACTCCATCCCCTTTCACCATAAACATTATTATAAAACTTATATGTCGGAATGATTCCTTTGACTTCATTGGGTAGATCAACCTCCAGCCTTTTTCCAAAACCAAACGAGGTAACATGATTCCGCCAGTTCGTGTACGACTCCTGTATAGTTCCATGGTTGGTTCTGTCCAGTATCCTTCTGAAGGTATGAATGAAATAGCTGTTACAGGAGTTTTGCACAGCCCTGACCAGATCAAGCGGACTATCGTGCCGGTGACAGCCCACTTTAATACCCCCGGCGTAATATCCCAGGGAGCATTCAAATTTTGTTTCCGGTCTGATTACCTTTTCATTCAAGGCTATGAGTCCGTTTATCACCTTAAAGGTGGAGCCAGGCGGGTATTGAGCCATAACTGCCCGGTTAAACAGGGGTTCAAGGGTATCCCGACTCAGTTTGGTAAAATTCCTGGTTCTCTTTCTTCCTACCAGCAAATCAGGATTATAAGCCGGTGATGAAACCATGGATAATAGTTCCCCTGAAGATGGCTCAATGGCTACGATGCCCCCAATTTTTCGCTGCATTAATTTTTCGCCGTATTTCTGCAAGTCAGCATCAATGGTTGTAATCAGATTATCTCCCACGCGGGCGGGGGTATCATAGCGGCCATCTTTATAAGTCCCTTTAATCCGGTTGTGCACATCCACCAGGTATAGCCTGACCCCTTTCTCACCGC
>CAYFUP010000129.1:0-9432 GCA_964346235.1 uncultured Bacteroidales bacterium
CATATGGAACCTCCTTTTTGATCATGCGCGTATGTGATTAACACTTAATCATGGATGTTTCATTTGATTTCCTCTTCTTCAGAGGGGCTTTATGTCAGGGCTAATTTTGCCGATCTTCTTCTCTTGCTGCTTCAAAATTGAACAACAAGCTAAACCTTACAGTATTGGCCAAAGGATTGTTTTGTGCCTGGGGGATAAGATAAGAAATGTCCAGGGCAAAAACATTGAGTTTTAATCCCAGTCCGACAGAAAAATATTTCCGGTTTCCTTTGGTT
Source organism: uncultured Bacteroidales bacterium (assembly GCA_964346235.1). Taxonomy (GTDB): domain Bacteria; phylum Bacteroidota; class Bacteroidia; order Bacteroidales; family CAYFUP01; genus CAYFUP01. The sequence continues at coordinate 276 of CAYFUP010000129.1, forward strand.
TCATGCTCATAAAAATAACCTGCCCTGGCAGCAAACTGGTCAACATACCAGTATTCAATACCCAAACCGGCAGTTACCTCCCTTAATTCTTCTTTCCAGACTTTGCGTTCTCCGTTTTCGTATATCCCCGGTGCGTCATAAAAAGATCGCAACATGGCTACAGGCAGCGAAGCGTCCTGGTCGCCCAAACCAATCGAATCATCCAGCTGAGGAGTGGGGACAAGCAATTTATTAAAATCCACAGCAAAGGTCATGGAATTATAATTGTCCAGCTGTGTTTTAACTGAAGTACCGATTCCCAGGTTTGTCGGGATAAAATTTTCGTTATTGATGGAATAGCTCAGTTTGGTTCCGATGTTGGAAATGTTAATACCTGCATTTACCGTGGCGTCGTTTCCGGAGAGGTTCAGATCGTCATTGGTATAAAAAAAACCGGCGTCCACGGCAAAGGCATTCCCGGGGGAGGTTTCATTGCTTGTAGGGGCTCCTCCTGACAAGTCTGAATAAATATACCTGAAGGCAATACCCCCTGAAGTTCTTGAAGAGAACCGCCTGGAATAAGCCGCATCGATGGCAAATTCATTCGGTGTGCCTGGTCTGATTACTGTTCCGTCTTCCCGGGTAAAAGTAATCTCTCCCAGAGAAAAATATAGCAGCGAAGCGGCAAGGGTCTGTTGATTATCAACTTTTTTATATCCGGTTAAATACAAAAGGTTAATATCATTAACCAGGGAACGCAACCAGGGAGTATAAGAGAGGGATGCCCCCATGTTTTGGTCAACGAATGCATATTTTGCGGTATTCCATTTTAAGGAATTTACATCCGGTGAGGTGGCAACGCCAATGTCACCCATGGCACCCGACCTGGAATCAGGCGCAATAGTTAGAAAAGGAACGGCTGTGTTCACGATATTCATCTCATTGTTTGATATTCTTCCCTGAAGATTATTGTCATCAATTCCATCTTGCGAGAAAGACTCAAAACAAACAACACACATCGCTAAAATTACCATTAACACGCTATTTCTGACCATCTTATAATTTTATTTAATGTCCCGCAAATATATTTATTTCAAATGCCATAAAAAAATATAACGAAAGATCTATCAATTTATTGAAAGCAACAATGAAAAATAGCAGTTGCAAAAAACCGCTCATATTTTAAACCAATTATTGATTTGCATAGGCAGAAGTTTATTGTTTTATTTCAGGATAACCAGTTTTTCATATTTTTCTTTCACCGAACCAAAACTTGACCGCACCTTAATCCTGTATATATATACCCCCCGTCCGATTTTATCACCGAAATCATCCAGTCCGTCCCACCCGTTTTCTGGGATGGGGCCTGCTTTAAAACCATCCGCCATTATGGTGGTCTCAATGGTTTTAACCAGTTTTCCGGAAACGGTCAATATCTGTATTAACACATCCAGTTCTGCATTGGCATGGTTGTGTTCAAAATAAAAACCGGTTTCTTCAGTAAACGGGTTCGGGTAATTGTAAACCCGCCTCAACGTCAGTTTGTCCGATTCTTTCACCACAAATTCAAGGTATTCTTCCGATGAATTGTTTAAAATATCCCATACTTTAAGTTCGAGGGTATGATTTCCCGGTTCAAGATCATTAAGCTGATAGGCTAGCGATCCACTTTTATAGCTGTTTAAATCTGCTTCGAAGTAGTTATTGAGGTTAAATTGCTTGTTGCCATTCAGGATGGCCACTATATTATGTCCAATCCCGGCTCCTGAGGTATTAATCCCCGTACTGTCGTATATCCGGGCATATATTTTCGGATTCTCACTGGTGATCCCTCCAAACACGAATTTTTCATCGTTCATGAATAATTTTATGTCCGGTCCGGCGGAATCTTTTATTTGAGCATCGGAAGACCCCCCTATGATAATATCCTCATTATAACCACAGGCCCCGGTTTCCTGATTGTCCCCGTAATAACTGATTTTTCCCTTGCCGATGTTGTAGGAAATATCTTTTGGAACAATAAAGCTGAACATAAATCTGCCACTTTTAATGCTGGCTTTTCCTTTATAAATGGTATTATTTCTGGCCTTAAACCGGAAAGTCTCATCTGGCCTTTCATTGCCCAGCGTTGTGATTTGCTGTTCTTTATCAAAGATGGTGCTGTTGAGGATGCCGTTGTATGTATTCAAATAACGCCCGTCCTGATCGGTCAGGTGGCCATGTAGGGTCACTTTACTTAAAGCCTTCAGGGTATCGGAATAATTTTCAACAGGAACATGGTTGATGGAATCTGTTTCCACACGGAACTTCGGCCGGACAAGGACAAGCGCGGGATCTCCGAGCAGCGCAAATTTACGCCGGTTGGTCTCTCCCGAGGTATTGACCTTCGTTTCCCTGAATATATCCCCAAGCTTTTTTATTTCCTGGTCAGGTCCGGGTTCAAAGACGACTTTATAAAAACTTTGGTTTAATGCCTTGTTTGAAGAGGCATAAACAATTCTGGTGGTACTCAGCAGGGCCACACCCCCTCCATTGGGGTTTAACAAGACCATTTCACCAGCAGTAGTCAGGTTTTTATTGTCATACGGACTAAATTCACAGGTGGCTGTCAGAAACAACGGAAGATATTCATTTTTCCAGGAATTGATCTGGCTCATGTTGATGACCCGTTCATGAGAAAGGCCATATTCTCCTCCATGTCCGGTATAATTAACAATCAGTGCACCACTCTGAACCCGGCTGTTGATGGCTTTTTCTGCTTCCGGATACCGTTCTCCCACTGAGGTGTTTTCCTGTTGATAGGCGTCAAGGTATATTTTGTCGATGTTGAAGACCGGGTAGTTTTCTTCGACGTAAACTGCCGATTCATTGGCATCACGCATATGCAGGTTGCCATCCCAGTTATCCCCGTCATGATCATCTGCAATAAAACAAAGATAATTGCGCCAGTCACCCATCATGGAGGGGTTATTATAATTGACGGACTTGTCCACCAAGTTTTCGGCTTCCTTTGGGGTGGTTACCGGAAACCGTCCCACACCGATATCTATTTTTCCATTGTTTCCTCCTTCGTTATCATCCAGTAAACCGAAAAAATCGTCCGATACATAGGTGCTTCTTCCCAGCAATGATTCAGCTGTTTGATAGGTGAGGATAAAATTTGTGTTTTCGGCACCCGTTGTGATATTGTCATAGGAACCATCTCCAAACAGTAGCACATATTTTAAAGTATCGCCCAATAGCTTGCCCCGTTTGTAAAGCATTCTGATGTAATCCCTGATGGCTGATGCATCTGGTTTGCCTGATGAGAATTCGTTGTATATTTTTTCCGGAGTGACCAGTTTGATCTTCAACCCACTGTTTTCTTCATGATATTCAGCCAGCTTTTCTGCCTGTGTTATGAAATCAGGATGATAAACAATTAAATAGTCTGTGGCGTCAGGTTGATGAAGGTTCTGATTATTGATTTCTTCAAAGTTTTCTATTTTTCTGAATGAGCTTCCATCGAACGCAATATACCTCCTGATTTCTTCCGTCTTCGCTTTAAACCTCCAATGGTCTCCTGATCTGCTGGTTTTTATTTCTTTGATTTGATGAATGTCGGAAATATCCCAAACAGTAAGGCCCTGGTTCGGGGCGTATATTGAAAATTCACCAATGTTGCCCGGACCAATATGGCTGGTATCGCAGAAATGCATTTGAGGGGATGTGAATGCCAGTTCTCTTGTTCCGTTGATGGTGATGTAATCCAGATACCCTTCTGATTTCACGTCTGACTTATTGTAGGTTACTGTTAAACCTATATCATCAGTATTGCTGTTTGTACGAAATATTTTTTCTGTGAACCTTGCATAATATCCTTCGGTACTTTGATAATCATATATGGAGGGAAGAGACATGTTTCCGATGGATGAACCATTGAGGTAAACATCAAACCTGTTTGAACTGATTGATCTCCCGGCAACAGCCGCGACAATGGTTACAGGCTTATCTGTAATAAGGTTCCTTAGGTAAAAATCAAATTCGAATTGAGTTTCAGCATCAAATTTTTCTCCAAAAAACTGTCTGCCTGAGTGAAGGAGGTTATAGCGGTTGATTTCATGATAATCATAACCTACAAATGTATTTACCTGATGCGTGGTCTGACCTTCCAACGCATTGGCAGTTTCAATCCTTTTTCCTGTACCTGCATCTGTAGTCAAAAAATAATAGGATGAACCGGCATAATCATGAATTTGATGCCTGAACAATTTGTTGTTTTCATCATATTCCCAGTTTACCGTGCCCTGTCCGTAAAAAAGAATGTAATCCCCCTCGTTGAAAGCATTGTCGCTGCCTTTCTCCAAATAGATGGCATTTTCAAGCAAATCATCCGGCCTGGGATCAGCATTTTTAAAAGACAGCTGTTTTCCCCCGTTTCCAAATACCCTGATGTTCTGAGGTTTGCTGAAACCCATGTCTTCCAATTCATTATATGATATTTTATATATCCCTGAACCACTGATTTTTACTTTAACCCATTTTCCCGAACTAAGCACAGAGTTGTTGGTATAATTAATATCAGCTGATTTTTGAAGCCTGTCACTGGCATTCGCTGATTTTAATCTGTTAAGACGTATTTCAAAATTCTTAAGTAATTTATATTGGTTGAATTGGTTTTTTATAACAGGCAGGAAAGTAATGGTCAGATATGAGTAATTTCTGCTGCGGAAAACTGATGTTTTTAATTGAATGTTTTCTTCAATGGCTGAATTATCCTGAAAAGCATGGTTGGTTTCTTCAAATGTGGTGTTCAGCAGTTCCACATCATAGGGATAATGGTCATTAACAGGAATAACTTTTTGATAATAAGGTAAATTGTTTTTATTTGTATATATTGCTCCATCAAAAGTAACGGGTTTATTGTTGTCCGTTTCCTTAATCCATTGTATGGTGCTTTCTATGCTTTGAGAGAAACAGGTAAGACTTAACAGGAAGTTAAAAGCAAATGGTAAGAAGCGCTTTTTTTTCATTTTCAGGGAAAATATCTGTTTTAAATGTTAGTTTACATTAAACGCAGGGTCAAAAATAATATTATAATTATGGTACTTTTATCTTGTTTAATTATTTTATTTAACCAATGCTGAGAAGTCTGGTTTTCATAATGATGGTGTTACCATATACCTGCCATATGGCTACTTCGCAGGAGTACATCCATTCAAGCTATATGAATTTTTTTCCTGCCAAAAACCCTGCTGTTCCTGGTATTGGGGAAGATTCAAGGCTTTCAATGCATTATAAGTCCAGTTTGTTCAGTGGACAATCCATTTATTCCGATTATAATGTTTCCTACACCTCTTTTTTGGAAAGATATCAAAGTGGTCTGGGAATTCACATTATGAACGACAGGCAGGGAGGAGGAAAAATCAATAACCTGAGTCTGAACTTGCAGTACGCCTACAGAATCGTGCTAATGCCTCAATATTACCTAATTGGAGGAATCCAGGCTTCTCTCATTCAACGCTCGCTAAACACGGAGGATTTGATATTGCCTTCCATGATCAATCCGAATACAGGAGAAGTACAAAAAAATAACGCATTGGCGTCTTATGACAAATACATTCCTGATTTTTCGGTTGGCTTCGCAGCCGTTTTATTAAACCAGCAATTTGGCTTTACCATCAATCATCTGACTAAACCATATTTATCTGATCAGAAGGAAAACAGGCTCAGCAGGAAATATGCCATATCCTGGTTTAAAAATTTTAAAATTGAAAAAAGGGGTTTGTTGGACGAACTGATCATTTTAACCCCATCCTTTAAATATGAGTATTTTAAACAGCATTTTATTAATCCGGGCATGAATTTGAGAATTCAGGATTTAATGTTTGGCGTGAATTTTAATCAGCCGTTGCAGATGCATTTGCATTCAGCAGATTTCTTATTGGGATATTTTCTTGAAAGCTATGGTTTTTTTTATGGTTATGAGTTTTTTTTTCCCCGGAATAACTATGGTTTCGTAGATTCCGGGTCACATAAAGTAACTTTTTTTTATAATTTTCGATATAATGAATAGTTTATATCATACAATAAATTCAACAAACATTAGTTTTTTTTGTACATATAAATTGTTACAGAATAAAAAATTATTTTATCTTTGGATTTGAAATTTTGAAAAACCTTTTGAAGATGAACATTAAGTCCACTTTAGCAGCGTTATCGATTATTTTAGTTCTCATTTTTGCCTCATGTGGCGAAGGATCCAGGTCAACTTCCTCTACCACCGGGTGGGAATATAATATGCCTGAAAATGGCGGATTTTCAGTTAATTTTGACTACCGTCAGGAAGCAGGACCCGGCTTGGTATTCATTGAAGGGGGAACATTTACCATGGGGCGAACCCAGCAGGATCTGATGTATCAATGGAATAATCCTCCGAGGAGGGTGACCGTTGCATCTTTCTACATGGATGAGACGGAAGTAAGAAATGTTGATTACAGGGAATATTTGTATTGGTTGCAAAGAGTATATGTGGATTATCCTCAGGTACACGAAAATGCATTGCCCGATACACTGGTATGGAGATCCACTATGGGATACAATGAACCTTATGTGGAAACCTATTTCAGACATCCATCTTATAATGATTATCCAGTTGTGGGTGTAAGCTGGCTTCAGGCGAATGATTATTGCCTGTGGCGCACAGACAGGGTTAATGAAAGACGTTTAATGCAAGCGACGGGTTCAGAATATGATGTTAATCAGGTAAATGAACAGAGTTTTAATACGGAAGCCTATTTGGCCGGACAATATGAATCATCTGTGGAGATGAACCTGCCGAGTAATAATCCAAATCAGGAATCCAGAAGGGTTAACATGGAAGATGGAATATTCCTGCCGAAATACCGGTTGCCTACCGAAGCTGAATGGGAATATGCCGCGCTGTCGCTGATTGGAAATACTTACAATGAACGTATTTATGAAAGAAGATTGTACCCGTGGGACGGCCATAATGTAAGAAATCCCGAAGGCAACAATATGGGTAAAATGATGGCCAACTTCAAAAGGGGCAAAGGTGACATGATGGGTGTGGCCGGAAGCCTGAACGACCGGGCCAGTATCCCGGCACCTGTTGATTCCTACTGGCCGAATGATTACAATCTATATTGCATGGCAGGTAATGTGAACGAGTGGGTATTAGATGTTTACAGACCATTGTCATTTGAAGATTTTGAAGAGTTCCGGCCTTTCAGGGGGAATGTATTTAAAAAACTGGTCAGGGATGAGAACGGTGAAATTGCCCAGAAAGACAGTCTGGGGCGACTGAGATACGAAGAAATCGGGGAAGAAGAAGCTGCCGGAAGAAGAAATTATTCAAAGGCGGATTATAAGAATTACATGGATGGGGATTTACAATCCAGCATAGAATATTCTGAAGAAAATGCCGGAGCCGGCGGGGATTCTGAAAGAATGTACGGAGCAGATCCTGCCAACAACTCCATGACATCACTGATAAGTGACAGGTCAAGGGTTTATAAGGGAGGTTCCTGGAAAGACCGGGCTTATTGGTTAAGTCCCGGGACAAGAAGATACCGGGATGAAGGTTCTGCCGCAAATGATTTGGGTTTCAGATGTGCCATGAACAGAGTAGGCAGTCCAAGAGGAGTAAAATAACATTTTATATAAAAAGCTGATATAAAAAACCTCATCTTCGCATGAGGTTTTTTTATGCGTTATCTATGTTCATTGAAAAGATTTAACTTTTACTCACTGAAAAATACTGGTGGTTTGAGGATAAAAGAATTATATACCATTTACAAGAAATGTTCCGGGGTGTCAACGGACAGCCGGCGGATTAAACCCGGAGATTTGTATTTTTCCCTGCGGGGCGATACCTATGATGGCAATGCATTTGCCGCTGATGCCCTGAAAAAAGGAGCCGGATTTGTGGTGATTGACAATCCCGGATATAAAAAGGGAGATCAATATATCCTGGTGGAAGACAGTCTGAAAACCCTTCAGGAATTGGCCAGGTATCATCGTCAATCTTATCATATTCCTGTGATTGGGCTGACCGGCAGCAATGGGAAAACCACCACTAAGGAGCTGATAAAGCTTGTATTATCCCATCAATTTGATGTATTTGCGACAGAAGGAAATTTGAATAATCACATAGGCGTTCCCCTTACCTTGCTTGCGATGCCAGAGAAAACCGAAGTCGCAATCATTGAAATGGGGGCCAATCATAGAGGTGAAATAGCCAATTCCTGCAGCATTGCCATGCCCAACCACGGTTTAATCACAAACATTGGAAAAGCCCATATCGGGGAATTCGGGTCCTTTGAAAATATTAAGAAAGCGAAAGGAGAATTGTATGATTATTTAATGCAGAATAACGGAAAAATATTTGTCAATACCGATCATGCTTTGCTGACTGCCATGCTAAAAAGTTATAAAAAAAATCGCATTACATATGGATCCAATATAGAGGGATTTTGTTCCGGTAACATCCTGTCGGATAAGGTAAACCTCAGATTTGCTTTTAAATCGCACCATCCGAAGGAAAATATTGAAGTAAATACCAAAATTTTTGGGGCATACAATTTTGAGAATTTTTTGGCCGCTGCTTGCGTTGGTTTATATTTTAATATTGATGAATACAAGATAAAATATGCATTAGAAAGTTATGAATCCGGTAACAACCGTTCTCAGCTTGTAAAAACCAAAAACAATCTGGTTTACCTGGATGCATACAATGCTAATCCTTCCAGCATGGAAAAGGCCATAACCTATTTTTCTCAGATTGAGGATAAATACAAAATCATGATTTTGGGAGATATGATGGAGATGGGAGAATACAGCTCAGAAGAGCACCATCATGTTCTGGAGCTTGTCAGAAAAAACAATATGGAACAAGCCATTTTTGTTGGTAACGGCTTTAAGGAGCATCAAAAGAACTTCCCTGAATTCCTTTTTTTCCCTAGTCAGCGTGAGCTCGCTGACTGGATCGCAGAACATCCATTGAAAGGACATCGAATATATGTAAAAGGATCGCGGGCGCTTCATCTCGAAGATCTTTTGGAATATCTCTAGAATCCCTTAATAGTGGTTCTAAGAAATCGTCAATAACTGCGTTATGCTCACCTTAACCACCAGTCATTTACGACCAGTAAACTCCTGGCAATTAAGGCTCACATGC